>JABDBT010000016.1 GCA_013288465.1 Bacteroidota bacterium
TTCAAAACTACCATCGGCATTGGCATTAACGGCTACTGTTTTTATATGTTGATGCGGAAAAGCCTCTAAGTAAACCGGCCTGAAAATACCGCCGTATAACCAAAAATCGCCTTTCCGTTCAGCCGCGTTAACCGATGCGTTTGCTGATTGTTTGGATACTGTTGCTTCTAACAAATTAGACTGTCCGTATTTAAGCAGTTTGGTGATATCATATTTAAAACGGTAAAATGAACCCTGGTGGATAGCGCCTGCAAGCTCGCCGTTGATCATCACCTTGGTATCTGTCATTGAGCCGTCAAACACAATATTTATGTCCTTCCCTTTCCATGGGGCTGGGACGTTAAATTCATATTTGTATAATCCTTTTTCTTTGCCTTTAAGCGAGTCTTTGTCTAAGCCGTAATTATATTTCCCGAACCCCTGCAATTCCCAGTTTGAGGGGACGGGGATAGTTGTCCACTTGCCGGAGTTACGGCCTTCTGTTAAATAAAACTGCCAGTTAACCGTATGGTCGCTGCCAGTGCCAGACAGCATGAGTTTTTCTGTTTTTTGCGCATAGGTTTTTGCTGCTGTTAGGAGCAGCAGTACAAATACACTTAGTTTAAAACAGTTGGTTTGCATCTTAGTTATCAGTTGGATTAAATTTCAAAGGATTATCTGTGCGGAAAGGCATTGCAGGCAAACCGTTTTTATTAAAAAAATTAGGCTGGGCATCTTCTTCCCATGCAAAACGTGCAACTGTTGGCGATGGTACTTCGGGCGAGGAAACCACCACTTTATTGCCTTCAATAACCGCTGTGGCTTCCACAAACTTTCCGTCATTACCGGCAATGGTAAAATAGTTTAACGGTTTGCCATTATGGCTTTCCAGCCCACTGCCTGTATATTTAAAGTTAAGTATGATCTTATCGCCTTTGATCTTCATACCCTCATACACCGGACCAGAAAAAATCAAGTTTTTCTTACCGTAAATATTGGCTAATGCAACCAAAGCCAGCCTGCGGCCTACCTCCCATTTAAAAGGCGGGTGCAGGTTTTTTACATCATCATTCAGGTCAGTAGTTTGTATCATCCCGGTATGGGGGATTTTTAGCGCCATGGTTTGTGCTTCCCAAAAAGCAGGCTCAGTTTGCGGTGTTATTACCAGCGTGGTAGCCATTTTTGAATAGTAGTAAGGCACTATTTGTACGTAATAAAAAGGCAGTGACTGATCATTCCAAAGACTGCGCCATGAATTGATAAGCATTTGCATTTTATGCGTATAGCTTATCGTTTCGGTAACGTTAGCTTCACCCTGGTACCATAAAAACCCACGAATAGCTAAAGGCGCTAATGGTTCAATCATACGCTGATAAAATTTACCATGATCTCCACCTGCTTTCGCGCTGTCTTTACCCATACTTTTAAAATATGCCGAGTTTTCAAACGCAGTTTCGGGCATCCATGGCTCAATCCTGCTGCCGCTTATGGCCGAACAGATGATACCAATGGGCACATTTAATTGTTGATTTAAATTTTTAGCGAAGAAATAACCCGCTGCCGAAAATGCCCTTAATGCCGAATCTTCGGCTATATCCCAGCCGGTATGATTGGGGTTTTTATCTGTTGTTAAGTTTTTTTGGGTGACTAAAAATATCCTGATGTTGGGATTATGCGCCCGTTCCAGTTCATCCACCGGGGAGTTTGATGTACTGGTATCCGGCTTATTTACTTTGCTGTTTTTACGCATCTCATAAGCCATGTTTGATTGGCCCGAGCATATCCATACTTCGCCAACCAAAACATTATCTAACGTAATGGTATTTGTACCTGTAATGGTAAGCGTAGCAGGTTTATCAGAGGCAGGCATCGCGTCAAGCATAACTTTCCAGTTTCCTGATGCATCGGCCACCGTGTTTTTAGTTTGCTTTCCAAATTTAACCGATACTTTTTCTCCCACGACGGCAGTACCCCAAATTGGTACCGGCTTATCGCGTTGCAAAACCATATCGTTGCCTAATATTTTTGGCAGCGTTACCTCGGCATTACTGTTAAAAAAGGCAGCAACTAATAGTATTGATAAACAAAAAGCCCAAATCCGTCCCATCTGCTAATAATTACTGGTTTTAAATGATTTGATATAAAATACAGCCTGTTTTGCAGCTTCACCCGCTTTGGGCAGATCGTAATCCTGGTCGGTTGGGGTATCCGCATTAGGGAAACGCCTAACGTCGCCGGTACGGAAAACAACACGTTTTACAGATTGTACCGGGGCAAAGAACAAATTGGTAAGTACGTCCTTACCATCCACATTTACGGTATAGAAACGGGTGTCGGTATTCAGTTTTAACATGATATGATAAGCTTTATTGGCTTCATATTTTTTCAGCACATTCTTATTGCGGTAACCTGCTTTAGAAACAAATGCCCCGGTCGAATCAAGCGTAAGCCGGATGGCGGCGTTGCCCTTTTCATCCTGGAACTCAATATCCAGCATACCTGTGTTATTTTGCCCGGCAACCAGTGTAAAATCTGTAGTTAACAGTTTTGAAGCAGGCACTACCCGCTCCGCACGCGCATAATCGAATTTATCATGGTCATTTAACGCAAGGGCGCGGGTACCATCTGCCATTTTTTCGATGCCTACGTGTGCCCATAATGGACTATAAGTGTTCCATTTTTCAAGTTCCTTGCCTACTGGCATATCATTAAATACCTCGTTGGCATGGTCGCCAATATTAGTAACAGGCACTGGTATGGATGATACCCAAATATCTTCCTTGTTCATACTGTAAGTAACCCATAGCTTACCATCAGGCGGTGTGCCGTTACCTTCTATTATACCACGCACATATTGCGGCCCGTAGGATTTATAAGCACCACCGTAGCGCAGGCTAGATATTTCACCGTTAACTAATAACAGGTTTTTATAATTTAATCCATCGTCACTAACGGATATAGCCAGCGGCCATCGAAACTCTGAAGGATTATAAACTGTAGCATATTTACCGTCGGATGTTCTTTGCCCCCATATTTTGGCATTGCTGTTTACAAAATGTGGCGCGCGTGCCGCGTTAGTGGGCCAGGTTTTGCCGTTATCAGTACTGATAGATGTTAACGCGTATTTCCACAACCCAACCACACGCCCATCGTGCAGGTGATAAAAGTTAAAGGCTTTGTAGTCTTTATGAAATGGTATCAAGGGGTCTTTCCTGTCGGTTTCTTCAAACCATTGCATCATCATTAACGGGTTTGCCATTAACTCGTCACAGGCTTCAACGAACCCTTTATCCTTGCTGGTTTTATAGAAAGGATAGGAGGTGTTTGATTCATTCCATTTGGGATTGTAATGAATAAAATAGACGGGCCCATATTTACCATCAGGGTAAACCTCTCGTACTACGCGGCCAATACCCTGGCCGTCATTCGGGTCATCATGCCCGTCCAAACAAATACCGTAAAAGCCCAATACCAATAAACGTTTTGCTTTGGTTACATACCAACCCATACGCTGGTGCATAACCGAATACAGGTTTTTTGCCACGCCGGGATGATCTTCCTTAGTAGTGCCGTCAGGTATTTTATATTGCGGGAAAACCACCGTTGGTTTTGACCATGCCTGTCCATCCTTTGAAGTAATTACCAGTGTTTGTCCCGGCGGTACGCTCTCTCCTACCTTATCGCTCAGGTATTCTACATAAAAAGTATTGTTCCAGTAGCAAAGCATTGGCGCATGGTTATAGGTAAAACCAAATCCATCGGCAAGTTCGGGGTGTTCGCGGTTAGCGCGGAATATCTGCATACTATGTACCCCCACAACCGGGCTTAGCTGGCCATGATGATAATCAACATTAACCACGGTATTGCCGCTATAATGCACGGTATCCTGCGCCTGTAGTGCTACACACCAGGTTATTAAACAAACTATTAAAAGATATATCCTGTTCATTTCAATTGGTTGCTTTTGCCGCCTGCATTACTTTTTCAAGCGTTTTTTTGGTTACTTTAAAAATAGTACCGTGCTTATGACCTTCGGGCACTTTTACACTATCGGCTATATCGGTAAATGTTTTAAAATCGGTTGTGCGCATAGCGCCAAATTTTTTAAGCCGGTAAGAGTCGTAATAAATTAGCCAATTATTACCGGCTTTTGTTATGGTTGGCCCTTCGCTGTACATTTCGGTAAAACGTTTGCTAAAATTGGTATATGGCCCAAGCGGGTTATTACTAAATGCCACCAGTATATTGCGGTTTGGCCGGGTATTATCCTTCATTAACAGCACATAATCATTTTTGGCCCTCTTAATAATTTCGGCATCTATAACGCTAAAACCGGGGTCGAGAAATAATTTTGTTGGGCTGAATGTTTTAAAATCGGTAGTCGTGGTGTAATACAGGCGGTGATTATTGTTTTCATCCTCCTCTCCTTTAGGGAAACGGTTTGGTACGGTTGATGCAAAAACAATAATGAATTGTTTGCCTTCATCATCATAAAACAATTCGGGCGCCCAGGCATTTACCGCAGTTGGTTCATAACCCATCACGTTAATATGCTGTTGTGCCGACCAATGCACCAAATCGGGCGAACTGGCATAGCCTATCCCCTTGTCATCTTTCCACCCGGTTGTCCAAACTAAATGAAATATACCGTCGGGGCCCTGGCAAATTGACGGGTCGCGCATGATCTTTGCTTCGCCTGCTTCGGGTTTTAAAAACGTATGGTTAAGGTCTGTCCAATGGTAAGCGTCATAGCTGTACAAAAAGCGTAAACCCTCATTAGCAGGTTCATGAAACGAGGTGAACATATACACACTTTTGCCTGTGCCACACGCCATTAAAAGCGTACTGGCAAAAACTAATAACACATATTTAAATATTCGGTTCATGTGTTTATTGACTTCAGGTTTAAATGGCATCAATGATCAGCACCCAATCATTTCCATCTTTTTTTACTCCGGGAGGATTAAATTTAAGCATTTTTGATTTAGCAAATGTCCCGATAGCCGTAATTTCGCCATTACGCGGGTTATACCAGGATGCTTTAACTTTACTGCCTTCCAGTTTTTCGGTATTGATCACCATTTCCCTGCCTGTATAGGTATAAATAAAGGCATAGTTTTTACCTCTTGTTGCTATTAAGCGGTCGTATTTTTCGCCTTGTTTGCCTGCAATTAATGATTGATCGGGCACACGGTCAAAATAAGGCCTTGAAAGCATTAGTTTTTTTAGATAAATCATTTGCTGAGCGCCGGGATCATTTATGGATTGATACCAATATTCTTTTGAACCATAAGCGCTGCCCTTATCAGTAGGTTTATGCATTTGCATTACATCATTATTACCATAAGTATAGCCGCAAGCCCCTGCAAATACCGACCAATAACCATAACGCCTTACATCGGCATCAGTCCACCTGGGCAGTTTAATATCATGCAGGCCGTAAGGTATTTTCTCGTATGATGGTTCTGCATCTAAAGTTGGTTTTACAGGGGTCTTATTATAATCAACGTCAACATACCGCCAGTTATCTTCGCCATAATGCAGATCGTTTTTTGAAGTGTCCTGGCTATAGGTACGGTGGCCAGACTGGAAAGTATTAAAACTTAACCACGATTGGTCATGAAACCAGGTTGATGACTGCGTGCGCCCGCGTGGATGATAGGTAATAAGATAGTTTGGGTTTAAGGCATGTAATGTATTACCAATTGCATTCCAGGTTTTCATTGAATCGGTGCCGGCTATATCGCCGCCATTCATCCATATTACATTAGTTCTGTCGCTATATCTTTTGGCTAAAAATTCGGCATAAGCTTTTGCCTGTACCGGCTTAACATGCTCACCTTTAACAACCGATCCCCAAACAGGAACAAGCGCCACATATAAACCTCTATCGGCAGCTTTGCTAACCACCCAATCTACATTATCCCAATAATCGTATTCATTACCTTTACCAAATGTATTTCCGGGTGTAACTCTTGGCGTAGCAATATTTTTATTGATCAATGCCGAATCGCCATAGGCATTTACCTCGCCTCCGCTATGCACAACCATAAGCTGTATAACATTAAAGCCTTGTTTAGCACGGATATCGAGGTATTGTACGGCTTCTTCTCTTTTTAGTTTCGATAGTAACAACCAGCCGGTATCGCCCAGCCAGAAAAAAGGTTTTCCGCCTGCTGTAAAATAATGGTGATTGGAGGCTATTTTTACGGGACGCAAGCCATCGCCAGTAATGCTTTTGAACGATAAAAGCAAAAGAGATGCAATACCAAACAGGGTTATCTTTTTTAACATGATCGTTAGTTACGGGTTAGCCATAAAATTGACATCCCTGCTTTAGAATTTTTTATCTCAACTGCGCTACCGCCTTTTACCTGTTGTTCGCCGGGTAAAACCTGCCCGGTTTTGGCATCGATCCATTGTGCTTTATAATTTGCGTTAGCTGCAAGATCAAGGTGGATAGCATTGTCAGCGGCATTATAAACAATATACCCTTTAGCAGTATTACCCAAGGCCCATTGGCTGTTAGGGTTTCCCGGTAAATCAACGGGTTTCATATTGCTGGCGGCTTTTAAGAATTGTTTATCTGTAGTAGCGGGTAATACAGGCAATGAGCCTCCTGCAATAAATACAGCCCAGCCAACATGGTCAAAGCCATCGGCTGAAAATAATACTGCTTTGTCGGGGTATTTTACTTTGTATTCGTGCACTGCACGATAAGCATCTTCAAATGTCACGGCTTTTGGCTTATCGATACGCTCCTGCTGGCGCGGGGCCAAGCTTTTACCACCCAGCGGTGCATAAAGCTTTCCATCGCCTTCGTAATACCAGTAACGGATATCTATTATGTTGATAACCGAAGCTGTTGAAGCATCGGCCAATATAGCATCCTGCACATCTTTTGTGGCGCTTATCGCTATGATCTCTTTCTTTTTATGAGCGGTTTCCCATTGTTTAACCGTTTCTACCCAAAACTTTGCAAAATGCAGCGGGCCGGTGAACTCTGCGCTTATTGACTGGATTACCCCACTATTATCAGCAAAGTTATCCATACACTTGTTGATGTAGGCCACCAATAGCTTATGCCTCTCGGGATCATTTTCTTCGTAAAATTGCTCTGCCATAAACTGGCGTTTATCGCCGGCATAGTTTACAGGCTCAGGAAAGCCGGTACCATTAATATTATTGGCTGTTCTCCACGGGAAATCGGCATAATGCGCGCCCGCTTCAATGATATTATGCTGGAAAAAATTATTGTGGAACAGCACTAATCCTTTTTCATCAACCAGGTTGGCAAATTGTTTAAGGCGGCTCCAATACCAGGTATTGTATTTGGTAAGGTCATATTTGCTTAAACCGTCATAAGCTAATTCCTGCCCGCTACGGGCAAAAGGCAGTTCATAAAACGGCGCCCAAACATCGCCATCCGCGCGGCGGATACGTTCGTGATCATCGCGGCGGCGTTCATACCATAAACCGTAATTATGTTCCAATACAATTATATTATCCTGCAGCATCCAGTTGCCCACCTCATTTATGTCGTCAGTTAACCCGGTGCCTGTTTGGCCCGGTACCCAGCGGGTAATATCGGGTTTGGCTGTTTTTTCGGTATAAAAAGGATGAACGGAACCATTCCACCATGGGGCTTCAAAGTGTTTACCGGTTAATATTTCATTACCGCGTACCAGCCAGCCATTTTCAACGCCCATTTTGGGGGCAATAGCTGGTGCTGCCAGTTGTTTAATTCCTATTTGATCAATTGTTTTAGCGCCTGTCGAGGCCAGGCTTATCGGGTTTCTTTTAGGGGATTGGTCAACCCAGTTGGCCATAGTAGTAGCTGGCCGCCTTGCTGCTGCCAATAAAGCGGCTGCTTCGGCAACAGTGGGGCTGCTCGAAGGCTCTGTTGTGATATAAAGTATATCAGCCTGTTTGCTTACATCCTTGTTTAAACGATTAGCTAATTGCGCATAATAAAAACTACGTGGGCTAACGGTACTATTTGATGATTCCCAATAGCCGTCGCCACCAAATTGCGCCCAGCTGCCAAATGACCAGTTTTGCGCGGTTGGCGGTTGATAGCAATCAATATGGGCTGCGGTGCAGTTCCATAATAAGCTGTTGGCTGTATTCCATCCTGCACCCTGCTCATCCTGTTCGAGGTTTTTATAACTTAAAGACTGCGCGTCAATATTCGCTATATCAAACAAGATACCTGATGCCCAGCTATCAATGCTGCCGCTATAGCTATAGGGTTGTACGGCTGTACATTGCACAAATGCGTTAGGCCCCGGCGCGCAGTAGCCTGTAGAAAAATCATGGTAGCCTTTTTCGGAGTATAAACGCTGAAAAAGGTTTTGCCCGCCCATGGTAAAAAAAGTATTACGGCGTTGGCCGCCAATTTCTGATACCGGAGCTAATGACTTACAATCTTCAACGGTAATGCGGTTACCGGTGTTTAATACAAATACGGCGGAACCTGCAAAATGTTCAAATACAACCTGCCGCACCCATGAGTCGGTAACGTTTTCCATGGTAATAGCTTCCCAGCGGTGTGCTTCGTCTTTAGGATTGTTTACATCATAAGCAGACTGTAAGCGCAGGTTCTCGACCCCGGTTTGGGCAATACGGCCTGCCCATTCATATTTAGCAATTGTTCCACCACCATAGGTGCTATCCAAAGCGGTAGTTAAAGGCGCATCAATAGTAACTGTATTGCCGTTAATGGCTGTTACTTTTCTATCCCAATAAATATCACGTTCGCCAGGTTTCCAGGCTAAGGCGGTTAACCCGCCGCCAAAGTTGTTTGCTTTTATTTCATCTATCCAGGCCTGTGTAGATGGCCTGCGTATGATTATATTATCACCGGCCTTTACATTATCTGCCGAAGCAATATGAAATGTAAAAGCATTTACCGGTACATAGCCGTCGGTAATTTTAATTTCTTTTTCTTTATGGCGATCATTTTTACCAATGATCTTCACCAGGGTTTCCCTGTCTTTTCCGGCACCAATTAATAGTGTACCGTCTGTACCCATCCCATTGCCTCGTAATATTACACCCGAAGCATTAATTTTTAGTCCTCCGTAAACTTCATAAACGCCTTTATTCAGTAATACAGCACCCCTTATCCCATCTGCGCCTACAGGTAAGGAAGCTACATAATCTAACGCCGATTGTATGCGCAAGGTAGCATCGCCCTGTTTTACAGGGACAGTTACATGCACAATAGCATTGGGTATAGCTGCTTCCGAAGCCATATATCCGCAATAAGAATAATCAGGCACGCGATCGCCTTTATCAATTATGGCATAAGTTAGCTTCCCGTTTTTTTCTGCTGTAACGGGCGCCTGGGGTTTAACCGCCTTTTTTTTATTTTGGGCAATTAAGGGTGTATGCATACACATACACCCTAACCAAAAACAAACCAAAATATAAAGACTTTTATTTACTTTAAAATATGCCATTACTGCTTACGCTATTATTTAATTTTAGCCAATGGTGTTTCACCTTTTTTAGCGATATCATTCAGGTAAACCTCAATATTGGTATAGCCTCCCCCGTTTTTAGCCGGAAGCGCTGAATCTTTAGGATCTTTAGGATTAAGGCCATGAGCTATTTCCCATGCGTCAGGTATCCCGTCATTGTCCGAATCTTTGTATGGGGTGCCTTTATAATCAGGGTAACCACCTACCTGCCATGGGGCAGTTATGATACCTATTTTATAAGAGTCTTTTGGTAATTTACGTACTTTAAACTGGAAGTCGGTATCAGTTTGCATTTCTTTGTAAGTGATTTTACCTGTACGCACCTGCTCTGCAATCCTTTTATCGACTGCATCCCTAACAGGAAGCGTAGCACCCGAATTAACAACAACAAATTTATAAGCATCGGCTGCAGACATAATAGTTAAAGGCGCCATAGGAAATGGTGTTGCTGAATACATATAATCTTTATACTGGCCTGCATCGGGCAACTCATCCACCTGGATACCACCGGCCCAGTTATCCGCGGTAATTTTGGGATAGCCTTCCATGATGTTACCAACAGCATACACCCGGCCAAACACCCTTTCCTTTAGTTTACTCCGACCAGATTCAGGCTTTAATATGCGATGACCAACGGCTTCATCTTTAGGTGTAACCGGACCCGGTTTAAAATAGTTATTTATGATATTGTAATTGGTGGTATAATCGCCACCATCCATTGAGCGGTGATGCCAGTTAAATACCACGTTGTTAACAAAGGTGTAAGGGCCATTCCAGCCTACAGAAGGGTTACGGCCGGTATTATCAGCCCACATATTTCTTATCAACGTGCTGTTTTCGCCACCTGTAGTACTGCCAAAAGAGTGGTTCCAGTAATCAAGTGCTTCTGCATAAATGCAGTTTTGAACAGTGATATTAACTGTGCCATGTTTTTCTTCTTTCGAGCCATCACCCGGGTCAAACATGTGGCGGTACATAGAAAAATTCTCGTCCAAACCCCAGCTTGTTGATGTATGATCAACTATAATATTACCTACCGGGTTACCACCCAGCGCGTCATCCCTGCGGCCAACATTGGTTTCGCCACGACGGAAGCGCATATAACGAATAATTACATCGTGTGTATCTACCCAAAATGATTCACCTGCAACGCAAACGCCATCGCCTGGCGCACTTTGACCCTCAATAGAAATATATGGAGCGCGTACACTTATAGGCGACTTAATATGAATAATACCTGATACGTTGAATACAACAATACGTGCGCCGCCCTGCTCACAGGCCCAGCGTAAAGTACCTGGGCCGCTATCTGCTAAGCTTGTAACTACCAATACCCTGCCGCCACGACCACCAAAGGTATATTTACCACCACCTTCAGCACCCGGAAAAGCCGGAATTTTTGCCTGTGGCAAATCAGTTGGCCTTGAAGCCCATGGTACGTAAACTTTACCGCGCCGCATATCTGCCTGCACAATAGGCCAGGCTACCTGCCATGCCGAATCTGAACGGGCCTGGGCAGCTTTCATCATTGCATCGCTCTCTGCCTGAACTTTTTTGGGTACCTGCGGATATTGCGCAAAAGCCGACATTGTAAATGCGGCACATGCTGATAGCAGAAAAATAGTTTTTTTCATTTTAATTGGTTTTTATTGTTTGTACCAAACTATGTTTGATAAGACATTTCTTTCAAAATCATTATGCGTATAACATAGTTAAACATTATAAAAATGCCTGCAAAATTTAGAAAGAGTACTTAGGTATTAAATTTGGTTTTTAAATTATACTTATCCAAATATGCAAGCTAAAGCCTGTTATTTAATATAGAATATTCGCAAGGTTTTATAGCATATTATCCTATAGAATTTTTGCCTGTATATTTAGAAATTTGTCGCACTTATGTTACAATTTAAGTTAAAAACAACAATTATGAGCTGTTAAAATAACTTTACATCTAATTTAAAAAGAACATACCAGCACAAAGATTCGTGTTAAAATAATACAAAGAATATTCAATACTGTTTTAAACAAAAAAGGGGAAGTTTTTACACTTCCCCTTTTTTAGTATGACAGTTATTCTAAATTTACTGTAGTGGATCAAAAGCACCACCCCAGGTATTATTTTGAATTAAATTAGGGTTATTAGTTAAAGCTGCTGTTGGTATGCCAAAGAAATAATCGGCAGATTGAACTGCAATATTATAGGTATCCAACGTTTTCAGCGTTATGGTAAAGTTTGCAGTGTACATGGCATCCAACGATGTGTTTGCTGATGCATCCCGTGTTGTCAAAATATAATCTGTACCAAGCTTAGTATTGTTTAACGTTGTAACAATGCCTTTTCTAAGGGGCGTACCATTTAAGGTACTTTCCAGAAGTTTTCTTCTTCTAAGGTCCCAGTAACGTTTACCTTCAATAGCAAATTCAATTTGCCTTTCGTGCATAATGGCAGTGATCATCTGGTCATGGGTCATGTTTGGGGTTAAGCCGTACAAACCGGCAGTACCGGCATCAATACCAGCACGTTTCCTGATGGCAATCAAACCTGTATATGCCTCCTGAGCAACACCCAGGTTGCCAATTTCTGCGGCGCACTCGCCAAGGTTAAGTAAAACTTCGGCATACCTGATTTCCATCCAGTCTGTACCTTCATAAACAACGTTTGACAATGAAACGTTGGGATCAATAGCCTTACGGGTATAAAACCCGGTGGTACTGGCAGTTGATTCGGTAGATTTTGTAGCAGTACCGGCGGCATTGGTATAATAAATATACGTCCATAACCTGTAAGCGGTATTTCCTAATATCGGCCAGTTACAGCCATTATACGCAATTGTTGCCGCAAAACGTGGGTCACGGTTATCGTAATAGGTATTTATGCTATAAGGGTATTTAGGAGAAGTGCCCGGAGGCAAACCATCCTGCATATCATAATTAGCTACCAGATTCCATGTAGGTTGATTTGAACCACCCGCAGTGCCTAAATAAGCAGGGCGTGTTTGTGTATCATAACTATTGTTATCCATACCGTTGGCATCCGAATACGTATTGTAGGCGGTAACCATTACAGCTTCGGGGTTTGCGTAATCGCCTTCTACAAACCACATATTACTGTATGATGGCGCTAAACCGTATCCGTTAGCTTTTAATATGGTATTAGCCTGCACATTTGCATTGTAAGCTGCCATCCACCTGGTTTGGTCATTGGTAGGGTTAAATTGCGGGCTTGCATAAGTTAGCAGTACCCTACCTAAAAATGAAGCCGCAGCGGCTGATGTTATACGAGCATAATCAGCTGCCTGCGGCCATTTTGCAGGCAGATATTTAATAGCGGTATCCAAATCAGATACGATTTGATTAATACATTGTGATGTAGTATTACGTGGTAATAACGCATCTGCTCTTGCAGCGTCACCAACTTCGGGAAGTGTTGTTAATACCAACGGAACGCCGCCATAAAGACGAACAAGGTCAAAATACCTGTATGCTCTCCAAAAATAAGCCTGGGCTTTGTACCTGTTTTTAGTTCCTATTGGTAATGTGCCTGCTGTTACGCCGGTAATAAAATCATTACAGTTACGGATTTTACCATAGTTTGTTGATTTACTGTTTGAGGTACTAATATCGCCTACTGTTTCCTGCGTTACAAGTCCCTGCATGTAAACGTTACTGCCGGCTTCCTCATCAGTTAGCGTTTCACCGGTACCAATAGCACCACCTGTATTACCTCCCCAGGATGGCAAATTGTTTGTGTAAATTAAATCCATATAAGACTTAGTTACTGTAGAATCATTAAAGACCTCGGCCGGAGTTAAGCTCTGAAGATCTTGCTTCTGAAGCACTTTCTTACAATTAGTAAATAAGATACTGACTGTAAATGCTGCTAATAATATTTTAAATAGTTTCATTTTCTTAAATTTTATAATGCAACGTTTAAACCAATTGAAAAAGTTTTTAATGTAGGATATACAGAATACGATGCCGAATTATCCCTGTAGGTATAAGGGTTATATAAATTCAAAGGATTCGTAGCTACAAAAAAGGCTCTTATACTGTTAACTCCTAATATCGTAGAGTACTTTGTTGGTACGGTATAACCCACATTAATACGGCTGATATTAACTGTTGTTGAACTTCTGAACCAGAATGATGAAGCAAAAGTAGAATAATCAGCATTGTAGTAAGGAGCAGGAAAGGCGGCATTTGTATTAGTTGGGGTCCAGTGATCAGCCCAAAATTCAGGCCTGTTCTCAGTAGATGTTGCTAATTTTTGTGCCTGTCCTTCAACACTTCCTGTGCCGCCCCATGATACACCCGCAACCAAATTAAAGCTAATTTCCTTATAGCTGCCACCTAAGGTAAGGCCGGCGCCATTATGGTTACTTGATTTATTTGATATATAAGTTTCGTCACTTGCATCGGTAGTGATCTTGCCATCACCATTTAAATCTTTATAATATAACATACCCGGTTCAGGTGTCTGTCCAAATATGGTATAACCAGGGTGAACGGCAAGGTAATTATTTACATCCTGCTGAGTCCTGAACATACCTTCATAAACCAGGCCAAATACGCCGCCATCACTTGATTTACCGGTACGATCTTGTACTGTCCCTCTTAAACCGGATGCTAAATCATATTTGAGGAGTTTGTTATCACTCCATCCAAATGACCCTCTAATTAGATAGCTAAAGTCCTTACCAATTTTATCACTCCATGTTGCGGTAAGTTCATAGCCAAAAGTATTAGCTGATGAGTAATTTTCCGGAGGAGTGGTTGCAGCTACCAGCGCAGAAACTGAAGATGACAAAGTTGTAAGCATATTATAGCCATGATTAAAATAATATTCACCGGTAAGGGATAAACGGTTATTTAAAAAAGCCATATCTATGCCGTAGTTGGTCTTAAAGTTCGAATCCCATGAAATATCAGGGTTTGCCAAAGCAACGTTCGGAGATATACCTAAACCACGCTCACCTGAAGGGGAACCAAATACCGCGCCGCCAGAACCGCCTGTGCCTATGGCATAATTGGTTGCATATTTATAAGCGGGAATGTTATTACTACCTACTAAACCGGCAGAGAACCTGAATTTTAACAAATCGATAAATTTATAGTTATCTGCAATAAAGTGTTCTTTTGATGCTACCCAGCCTACTGACCCACCGGGGAAATAACCCCATTGATGTGATGGCGACAGTACAGTGCTCGCATCTGCCCTGAATATTACTTCAGCTAAGTATTTATCAGCGTAATTATAATTTAACCTGTTAACGAAAGCCTCTGTGCCAGCCTCGCTAACCAATGTTGACTGATTAGAAGATTGTGCGCCTGTAGTAAAATTTTGGTTATCTAACCCCCCAACAATAGGGCCATCGGCTTCCGCAGCTACGCCATCACTATTTGTTTCGGTTTGCTCATATAGTGATATCAGGGTTATAGTATGTTTACCCCAAGTATGCGTATAATTTAAACCGGCATCAAGTTGGTAAGCAGTAGTAAATGTAGGCACTATTCTTACCCTTGATCCATTAGTCAATGTTTTTGAATTCACAAAAGTGCCGCCCGGAATATGGTTATTTTGCCCGGTACCTGAGTATGTTACATAATTAAACTGTGTTCCGTATTGCGTAGGAAAGCCAAAGTTAATATTATCATTATAATTGAAGTAAGCGCTTAGGCCTTTTACTCCGGGGATCTGATAAGTTACATTAGCCGTAGCATTGATAATATAGTTTAATGACTCGGTATAGTTATTTGATTGCTGAATAGCAAAAAAGTTAACGTTATCTACCGCAGCAGCTGATGTACTTGTAGTAAATAAATTAGGCTGTCCGTTTATGAAATACTGTGACCATGGTGGTACCTGGGTAAGTGATAAAAAGTCATTGTCTAAACTTTCTGTGGTACTTTGCAGTTTATACCAGTAGCTTCTGCTATACGAATAATCATCAGATAACGAAATAGCAACTTTTAACCCTTTAGCCAAATTAGCATCAACACTTGCCCTTAATCCATATTTATAGGTATTTACACCCGAAAAATTGGAATTTTGATTCACATAATTGGCACCTACAAAATAGGTAGCCTTATCTGAACCACCACTGATGTTTAGGGTTGCCCGCTCAACATCAGATGTATGAAAAGCTTGTTCAACATAATTATTATTGTTAGCCGCAAAATAAGCCAATTCATCAGGTGTATAATAGGTGCTCAATTTGTTGGTTACAACACCACCGATATAGCCATTAGGATCAACATAAGTGGCCGGGTTAGCTAAACTTTCTGCCACCTGCGAATCATCATTCAAATAGGTAGCCAATTGCAAACCACTCATCATTTTGGGTAGTTCAATAGCCCTTGCATTACCCATTGATGTTGAGAAAGAAATTTTCGGCGGGCCGTTTTTACCTCTCTTAGTTCTTACTACTATAACACCATTAGCTCCCTGGATACCATATACCGCAGCAGCAGCATCCTTTAATATGGTAATATTTTCAATCTCGGTAACATCCAGTAAGTTAAAATCAGATGCCGTTCTGTATGCATCATCAATAACATACAACGGACCGCCGCTTTGGCCGTTTGAAGAAAAGAATACGGGGTTCCTGATAGTTATAGTAGCAGGTTGGCCCGGGCGCGATTCACCGCCGGAAATACCTACACCACCACCTACTGAAAGCCCCTTTAATGCCACAGAAAGACTTGTAGAAGGGATGTCAGCAGCATTTTTAAGGTCGTAGGTTGTAACAGCGGCAGTAAGGTCAACCCTTTTTTGCGTACCGTAACCTACTACTACAACTTCGTTAAGGCTATTTTCGGCCGGTACAAGTTGAAAACTCACGCTGTTTTCGCCTGGTTTTAAAGTTTTTTCCTGGTAATTGTAACCAAGAAACTTAACACCGATAACGACATTTTGCAGGTCGGTAACCCTGATCGAATACTTACCGTTCACATCGGTAACGGCACCTAAAATACCGCCTTTAACCTGGATAGAAGCTCCGGGTATAGGTTCGGCTTTTTCGTCTGTCACTGTTCCTGTTACGGTCCGGTTTTGTGCTTTTAGCATAACGCTAAACAAAAGCATCACTGAGAGTAAGAGGTAAATTTTTCTCATAAAATTAAAGATTAATAATTGGTTGGTTTATATGTATAGTTTATTTGTTACTCAATTTGCGTTAATATTTTTCTATTTCGTTAATAAGCAACAAGTATTATTGCCCCGCTTTTTCTTTGATCCGTTTTTGCCATTCTTCTCCGGCCTTTTTCATATCATACCCCTGTGCCGATAAATAGTTATTTATCCTGCCTTTATATTTTCCAAAAACTTCATGCTTTTTATTTGACGATTCAGCGTCAATGGCCAGCTCGCGCGCCTCGATCAACCAACCTTTAATTTTTTCTTTTTGCGGTTCGGTTAGGGTTGGTAATTCGTCCAGGTAACCGGCATAGGTTACTTCCAGTATTTTGTAGGTCATCTCGTCTTTAACCTGGTCAACCTGTAACGCTGTTAAATCCTTACCCAATTTAGAAAGGTACACTTTATGTAATTTGGCAAGCTGGTGGGTTGCATCGGTGTCAATTACAGCAATTTTTGCGTTTTCGGCGGCCTTATCGGCTCCCGGTTGCTTTTTAGCTTCGTTTATTGTTGCCACTTCGGCGTTACGGGTATCGTGTATGGTACCCAAGGTACGATATTGATCAACAATGATATCACGTACATGTTTGTATTTTGCCGAATCTTTAATGCCCAATACGTCAACTATTTTTTCAGCACGTTTAGTTATTACTTGCGTGTAGTTGGCCTGCTCTTCGGGTGTTTGCGTTTTTTGCGCGTAAGCAAACGTCAAACTGCTCAATACTAATCCAACTATTAAAAAATATCTTCTCATTATATATGTTACTCCTTTTAAATTACCCAGCATTTTAGCTTATTCCTTATTGTATTATTTTCAACCAAAACACCTGTATTATTTGCTTAGTTGAACCTACATTTAGCTCTGTTGCAATTAACGCAACAGAATAACTGTATTTTTAACAATTAATTAAGTTCGCAAAACTTAGCCAAAACTTAATCTGCAATAAAATATATAATGTTTATTCGGTTTATATCCTTGGTGGTAGTATCAGCCTGTTTAGAACGATCTACCAAAACAAATATCAAGTATTAGCATAGGGGATTATTACAGGGATTTATCAACTTATTGTAGGATATTATCATAACATTTTTTACCTTTAGCAACTGTTTTTAAAAAGCCCCAATCAAAAAACGGACTAAAGCGCTCTTGATCTTGCTAATTTAAGATCAAGGTATTGCATAAAAACAGGCCAATTATTTGACGCTTATTTTAACAGATCTCATCAAAGATGAAACCGCATTTTCTGAAGGTGGCAGTACAGCCGCAAAACTCATTTAGTATAAGGCATGATATTTTGCCTACTTTTAGGGGTATTTGGCATTATCACCCCGAACTGGAGTTGCATTATGTTATAAAAGGCGAAGGCGTGCGTTTTATTGGCGATAATATCAGCAATTTTTCTGCAGGGGAAATAACCCTTTTGGGCGAAAAGCTGCCGCATTGCTGGCGTTGTAAGGACGAATATTTCCTGCCCGATTCGGGGCTTAATGTAGAAGTGATCGTTATACACTTTTTGCCCGATTGCCTGGGCCGCTACCTGATGAATTTACCCGAAGCCTATTTATTAACCAAGCTGTTTGAGAAAGCTAAAAACGGGATGATCATCAACGGCACAGCAAGGGCCGAGTTGAGAAAGCTGATGCATAAGGCTGTAGATGCCACCAACCTCGACAGGATAATTGTACTGTTATCTATACTTAAAGTATTGGCCGAGAATGAAGACTTTGACAGCATTACCTTATCGCACAATGAGTTTCACCAGTCAAATGAGTCAGATACCATACGCCTTAACAAAGTTTGCTCCTATACCTTAACTAATTACAAAAAAGAGATAAGCCTGCAGGAAATAGCGGCCATTGGCAATTTAAGCGTAACCTCATTTTGCAGGTATTTTAAGCTGATGACAAAAAAGACCTATTCAGATTTCTTAACAGAAATTAGAATAAGCCATGCTTGCCGCTTATTAATTGAAGATAAATTACCTACCGAAGTACTTTGTTTTGAATGCGGTTTTAATAACATCTCCAACTTTTACCGGCATTTTAAAAAGATAACCGGCATGACGCCTCTTGAGTATAAAAGAAGGTATCTAAAAGGACAACCTGCCGATCATAGGTAGTTTTTAATGCCGATATTGCTTTGTAGGTGGTCGTAGTTATTATACAATTTTTCTACTTGTTTACGTATTGATGGCGAAAACACACCTACACTACGGCGGGTAATGGTTGATATTTTTAACCCCCGTTTGGTTAGCCAATATTTGGCTACAATTGGGTAAACATTGTGCATAACATCCATGTTATCAATTAAAAACTGCTGCACATTGTTTACTTCGGCTTCCATAGTTTTATCGGCATAGTTATCACAAAGCCATACAATCAGCTCAGGAAAGAAATTACCCTGGATACATGATAAACCTGCCGACCCTGCTTGCAATGATTTTACTGCATGGCCCATATAGGCATCATATAAACCAAAGTTTGGATTGGCATCACCCGCCTTTAATTTTTCTTTTACCACATTGATATCCAGGCAGGTATCTTTATGGTAAATTACCCTGCCTGTATTCACAAAATCAATTAGTTGCCCTGGCGATAATAGCCTTTTATAAGGAACTGGACATTCATAAAAACCCAGCGGAATATTACCGGTTTTATCAAACAATTCAAACACCCGATCATTAAATACTACATCCGGTTCATCTTCGTTTGCCAGCAAACTGGTTATAATAATTACCGCATCGGCACCGGTATCACTTACTTTTTTTACAAACTCGGCCTGCTTGCTTATTGGCCCTCCAAATGTCCCGGTTGCTACCACCGGCACTGCTCCGTTAACTACTTTTATAATGTGTTTTATGGCTTGCAGTTTCTCGTCATCTTCCAGTTCAAACATCTCGCTCGACAGGCAGTTGGCGAAAAGTCCGGCTGATCCGGCCTTTAAATAAATTTCTGTCAGCTGTGTTAATATATCATAATCAATATCACCATTGTTTTTAAACGGTGTTAACATTACAGGAATAAAACCCTTTTGTGATCGCTCCATTATTTTTTCTCTTTTCTCTTTATTCTTTTAATTAATTTATTTTACCGATAACCTCGGGCCGGTTAACTATTTTAGTGAGAAAAATCCCCGTCAGGAAAATTGACAACGTACCCACTACGATAATCATGTTTATATTTAAAGTACTACGAAGCGCGCTATAATTTATGGGGACGATGCTGGGGAAAGTCATCCACAAAATAACCAGTACTCCAATTATGGCAGCAATTATGGCTTCGTGGTTGCGCGTTTGTTTACTGATGATACCCAACAGAAATAAACCCAGCATACCGGCGGCAAATATGCCCGAAAGCTGCCACCAAATATCCAATACACTTTTTATGCCTATCATAGCTATCCCCGCCGACATGCCTATTAATCCAAATACCACTGTTGAAAGATGCAACAAGCGCATGGTTTGTTTTTCGTTCGCTGATTTTTTGAAATACCGCTTATAGATATCTACAGAGAATACCGTTGCAGATGAATTCATGCCCGAACTGATGGTACTCATAGCTGCCGAAAGTATGGCCGAAACAATTAAGCCAACCAACCCAACAGGTATTTTGTTAACCATGAAATGAGGCATTACTTTATCGCCATAATCCTCGGGTTTTAGTGTTGCTGCGGTATTAGCTATTTGGGTTATGGAAGCACCAGCTCCGGCCCTCTCAACTGCTACCTGGTGTTTAATGGTTTCAATAAATTCCGGGTGGATACTGTAATAAGAGTATAAGCAAGATCCTATAATACAGAACAATAACGATGCCGGCACATACATAGCCACGCATATCCAGATAGATCTTTTGGCTTCGGCTGTTGAACCGGCGGTATGGTAGCGCTGCACATAGTTTTGATCGACACCAAAATTGTTCAGGTTGATAAAAAATCCGTACAATAATATAACCCAAAAGGTGGGCTGGGTAAAATCTAAATGAAAACTACCAAGGCTGAATTTATGAGCAGCGTTCCCGATGTGTATAACCTGGTTTATGCCACCGGGCATATTGGTGATAATGAGATATAAAATAAGCAACGCGCCAAATGTTTTGATAACGGCCTGTACAACTTCTGTCCATATTACGGCCTCGATACCGCCTAATACCGTGTATATGATAATACAAAAGCCCATTACCATCATAATGGTTTTCATATCAAAACCGGTAAGTGCCTGCAGGCTTAACGCGATACCAAAAAAGATAGAGCCCATGCGGGCAATTTGGGTCAATAAAAAACATACTACGGCATAGGTGCGCGCCCACGGGCCAAACCTGTTTTCGAAATGCGTATAGGCCGATATCTCGCCGGTATTGCGATAAAAGGGTACAAAATATTTTGCGGCAACCCAGGCAGCCAAAGGCATGGATAAACTAAACACATATACGTTCCAGTTTGAGCCGAATGTTTTGCCCGGAACGCCCAAAAAAGTATTGCTGCTTAAAAAGGTAGCGTAGATTGACATACCAATAGCCCAACCCGGAATTTTACCCGAAGCGCGGGTAAATTGATCAGCGCTTTTATTTTTACGTGAAAAATAAAAGCCCACCAATAGCATTGCCACGAGGTAAATTACTATAATAGCCAGATCAAGGGTGGGTAACCGTTTGGTCATTTATTAAAATATCTGTTAAATTATACTGCGGTTTATGTGGCAGGTGAATATAAGTTTATACTCAATAGCAAATCTATTGTTTGAGCGCCCTGTTTTTATGTAATATTTTCCCTTTGTATTATAGGATATTACCTTGTGCGAATTGAGAATCAAGAGTCGAGAGCCAAGAGCCAAGAAAATGGTAATTACCCTTACAAATTTATTAAAGGAGGCACCTATGGAGCCCAAAAACACTTTTTAGCTTTTTTTTATAAACACGCGACTCCGCTGGAGTCCCTGTCTGTTTAAAAATTTACCACTAAATCTAGCTCCGGAGGAGCTTCGTGTTTATAGATAAAACCAAAACAATCAATTGGCTCCGGAGGTGCCTCCTGTTAATGCGTCTGCTCTGTCACAATCCCCGCTTTTAATCCATTTGAGAAAGCTATTACAGTAGCTTTACCCGCCTTATTAGTTGATTGTACAATAGCCAAACACAACCCATGAAAAGCCTTGCAATAATTAGCCTTAAATGGTTCTAAACTTGATTGTGAGCCGTTATCCACGCCTGCAATACGGGCAGGCCCGGTTATTTTAAAAGTAATTAGGTTATCTGCATCAGGCACTATATTTCCGTTTTTGTCTAAGACCTTTACGGTTATAAAAGACAGGTCTTTTCCGTCGGCTTTGATCGATCTCCTATCTACAGTTAATTCAATTTTTGCAGGTTGGCCTGCTGTGTGTACCCCCTGGGTCAATACAACCTTTCCGGCTTTACGTGATACCGCTTTTAACGTTCCCGGTTCAAATTTAACGGGCCAGCTTACATGCAGGTCATCACCATGTTTTGATTTAATACCCAACGACTTGCCATTTAAAAACAGCTCCACTTCATCTGCGTGGCTATAATAGGCCCAAACATCAATAGTTTGCCCCGGTTTCCAGTTCCAATGTGGCAGCAGGTGTAAAACGGGCTTATTTGTCCACTCGCTTTGGTACATATAATAAACATCTTTAGGGAAACCGGCCAGGTCAATAATACCAAAATACGAGCTGCGGGCAGGCCACGGATATGGCGAAGGTTCGCCTATATAATCAAAACCCGTCCAGATAAATAAGCCGGATAGGAAATCATACTTTTTAATGATCTTCCACGTTTCTTCGTGTGTTGAACCCCAATAGGCGGCCACATTATCATAAGCGGTAACAGCCATTTGGGCATTTCCCTGTGTAAATGGCGATTTTGAGCTTGTTGGCCAATGGCGGGTGGTATCAGTTGGCTGATCATAAAACCCGCGTGTTTCTAATGCTGACATGGTTTCGGTGGCTATAAACTTTTGCCCCGGATAGTTTTTCGGGAAGTCAGCATACCTTTCTTCATGGTAGTTTAAACCTACCAAATCCAATGCGCCCGATTTATAAATAAAGTTCTTTGCAGGGTCTGATTCGCTTAACGCGGATGTAACGGGCCGGGTGTTATCAATACTTTTCACAACATGTATCAGTTCGCGGGCAATGGTTATTCCTGTACTGTCAAACTGTTCCCGTATCTCATTACCAATACTCCATATAAATACAGAAGGATGGTTACGGTCACGGAGGATTTGGTCTGTTAAATCCTGTTTATACCATTCGTTCCAGTTTTCGGCATAATCATGCTTACTTTTCTTCTTCTTCCACATATCAAATGCCTCATCCATAACCAGGAAACCCATGCGGTCGCATAGATCCAAAAATTCGGGTGCGGGCGGGTTATGCGAGGTGCGGATAGCATTGCAGCCCATAGCTTTTAATATTTGCAATTGCCGCTCAATGGCCCGTTTATTAACCGCGGCGCCCAATGCGCCCAGATCATGGTGCATACAAACGCCTTTTATTTTCATGGATATGCCGTTCAATGAAAAACCTTTGTGCTCATCAAATTTAAAGGAGCGGATGCCGGTAAAGGTTTCGTAAGTATCCAATACTTCTTTACCATTAATTAGCTGCAATTTAACTTTATACAGGTAAGGATGATCCGTTGACCATAGTTTTGGATTTCTAAAAAACCAGGTTCCTATTTGAAGTAGTACTATTTTCAAGTGACGTTAAATCACCAGCTACAATTACCCCTTTTTTATCATAAATAGTTGTTTTTAAATGCAGGCTCTTACCGGCGGAGTTTATATTTGTACTGATATGTACCGTTGCGGAACGGTCATTTATCTGAGGTGTAGTAATAAAAGTGCCCCATTGGGTAAAATGCGTTTTGTTTATTGTCCTTAACCATACATTACGATAAATGCCTGAACCAGTGTACCAACGTGAATTGGGTTGGCCTGAGTTATCCATTCTAACTGCAATGACGTTTTCAGTATCTCCAAACTTTAAGTATGATGTTAAATCATCTCTGAAAGAGATATACCCGTTAGGCCGTTTACCTAAATAATGGCCGTTTATCCAAACTTCGCTATCGCGGTAAACGCCGTCGAAATCAATAAATACTTTTTTGCTTTTGGAGGATAAGGGCTGCTTAAAGGTTTTACGGTACCAGCCTATGCCTGTTGGTAAACCGCCTTCTGCTTGTGTGGAAGGGTTTTTCTCATTAAAACCCCCTTCTATGCTCCAGTCGTGCGGTAAATTAAGCACCCGCCATTTTGAATCATTATATGCGGGATATTTTGCCAGGCTATCGTCGCCCAGCATAAATTTCCAGTTATTATCAAAGCTTTCTGTGCGATGTATTTGTGCTAACGCGGTTAAACAACCAAACATCAGAACAAAAACAAAACAGCAAAGCCAACGTAAATCCAGCATAACTTATTTTTTAACTTTTATTGGCGGGGCCACAAAATCTAGCTCGCTTTTGCCCATATCTTTTGAGGTGGCAACTGCTATACCCCGTTGTTGCGCTTTATCAACCGCGCAATAAAAGTGATAAACCACGCCTTTCCAGTTAACTACAAATGATTTATGTGCGAACTCATTGTCATAAGGCTCGGACGATTGGATAAGTTTTTCGCCCGTCCAGTCTGTCCAGTTCACCAAATCATACGAGGCGGCAAAACGGTTGAATACCCCACCGGGGCCTGTTTTCCAAAAAGCGCCGAAATAGAACATTACATATACATTGCCGATCTTCTGAATATCAGGGTCACCGGTGATGCCGGGGCCGTGGTTTAATACCGGGTCTTTCCCATAACGTTTCCAGTGGATCATATCGTCAGATACAGCCATGCCTATACGCTCAGCGCCGCGCTTTTTATCCACGCTGTCCCCATTGGCATTATAATACATCACGAACAGATGCCCGGTCAGTTTCGATTTATCCCATATCACGGTTTCCTTGTATTGTACGTGGTTATCCCACCAGCTTACATCTTTATCAGCGGGTGTCAATATTGGGTGATCAAGCCTTTGCCATTCATGCACGGTTGAAGGGTCTTTATCGGTATAAGCCATACCCAGCGAAAGCAGGCCCTTTTCATATCCCCGCTCATGCCCACCGAAGTACGACATCCAGTATTTGCCATCATATTTCTGTAGTTCATAGCTGCCACCCCATTTGGTATCCTCCAAAGTTACATAGCCCGCCTTTTGGTTATTATCCCAATTGGTAGTATCTAAAAAAGACATAATACGACCTTTCGTACCCCAATGAAGTAAGTCCTTACTCTCGGCCAGCCAGGTTTCATAGCCGCGGCCGTTAAAAACAAGATAGGTCATAAACCATTTATCCCCTTTACGGAACACGGTAGGACAATCAACCTTTTTCGAGTTATCATCAGGTGCTATAACCAGGCCATACTTATAGGGTGTTTTTACCTGTTCGTAAATTTCCTGCATTTTAGCTTGCGGCACTTTATTCTTTTCAGATTGTGCATAAACACCGATAAGCCCGGCGATGTTCAATAATGCGATAAGCGCTATTTCTTTGAATTTCATATACTTAATTGATTATTTAACTGCTATAAAATGATAGATTCCAGAGCCTGCTTCTATTATGGCTTTACCGTCTTTATAAACTAAAAATTTAACTCCTTTAACTGATTTAATTGATTTGCCGCCTTCGGTAATAGCAGCGCCTTCATTTGCAGGCAGGTAGATCACGGCTTTAGTATTTGCCGGAATTTGTACGGTTAGCTCAAACTTCCCGGTTTCCGTTTTCCAGTCGGTGGCTATATTGCCGTAGGGCGATTGGTATTTAGCTTTGGCAAAAGTTACGTCACCCACAACCTCGGGCCTTATCTCTATCTTATTCATAGCTATAGCACCCGGCGCAGCGCGTATGCCTCCTAACCCGCTGTAAAACCATTCCATAATGTGGCCAAGCATAAAATGGTTGTTAGATACGGACGGCAATGCCCCCCACGATTCGGTTAAGGCCGTTGCGCCATGTGCCAGTTGGTAACCATAGCCGGGTACGTCTGTCCGGCTGTTCATCGCATAGATCATGTCCGAACGGCCTGCATCATCCAATACCCTCAACAGGTAACGGAAACCAATATCACCGGCGGTAAGGCTGTTACCACGGTCACGCAAGTCCTTTACAATATTGTTGATCACAGCCTCTTTATATTGCGGTTCAACCAAATCCATGTAAACTGATATGGCATTGGCTGTTTGGCTACCCGTGCCGTATTCGTTGGTTTCGGTATTAAAAAATGCTTTATTATAAGCTGACCTGACCGTTATAGCCAGTTTATCATAAGTCGCTGCATCCTGGGATTTACCTAACAACACGGCAGTTTTAGCCGCGATAGTCAGGTCGTAGTAATAAAAAGCGGTGGCCGTAATTCCTTTAGGCGTTTGCTGCGAATAGCCCGGACCTTTTGGCCCCAGGTCATACCAATCGCCTAAACCTTCTGTTAGGATATGGTCATTGGCTTTAGTACCCAAATAAGCCAGGTACCGTTTCATCATGTCATAGCTTTGCGCTAATACCTCCGTATCGCCATACCATTCATAAACATACCAGGGCAGGATAATGCCATTGCTACCCCACTCGGGCGAGTCGCGGAAGGGCTCAACAAATTTGGTAAACTCGGGCGCTATTTCGGGTATCAAGCCTTCGGGTGTTTGGGTGAGGCGCATATCGCTGATACATTTGAGCGCCAGGCGGTGTATATCATAATTATAACGCAATGAGCTGCCAACCAAATGCGCTTCTTCCAGCCAGCCCAGCTTTTCGCGGTGGGGGCAATCGGTAAACAGGCTGGCCATGTTGCTTTTCATCGACCAGTCGATGAGTTTGAAAGTTCGGTTAAACAAATCGTTTGAGCAGGTAAAATCGCCCACAGTCGCAGCTGAATTACGCGTATGCAGTCCCTTTACAGCTATAACCACAGGTAAATGAGCAGGATTAGCATCGCCCTGCGGCACTCCGCCTTCTACCTGCAAATATCTGAAGCCATAATAGGTAAATTGAGGGTGCCAGGTTTCGGGACCATCGCCTTTTAAAATGTAATTGTCATAATATGCTTTGCCCGATCCGTTTTGGTTGGCGCTGCCATCTTCGTGAAGCAATTCTGCCGGGATGATCTTGACTGTATCGCCCTTTTTACCCCGTACGGTAATTTCGGGAATGCCAGAGGCATTCTGTCCCAGGTCATATACCCAAACACCTTTGCTCAATTGTGTTTTGCTTACCGGGGCAAACTCCTGCATTATTTTAAGCGGATCGGCAGCCTGCGCGTTTACCATTGGTGAACCCGTTACTGTTATAGCATTGCGCCAGGCGGCATCGTTAAAATCGGCCGTATTCCAGCCCGGTTGCTCCAAATTGGCATTATAGTCTTCTCCGCCATAAATACTGGTAAATGTGATTGGGCCGGGCGCAGTTTTCCAGCTTTCATCGCTCACCAAATTACTTACAGAGCCGTCTTTATATTCGAGCACCAAACGGCATATCATTTTAGGATAACCAAATTGACCCGTCATTTTGCGATAGCGTTTGTCGCGGGGGATAAAGTAAAATCCGTTGCCCAGCATAACCCCAATGGCATTATTGCCTTTTACCAATTTATTGGTGAGGTCAAACGGAACATACAGTGCTTGTTTATCATATTGTGTCCATCCGGGATCGAGGAAGTGGTCACCAACTTTATGGCCATTAACGCTCATATCAAAATGGCCCAAACCGCAAATGTAAAGGGTAGCTTCTTTAAGCGGTTTGTTAACCGAAAAGGTTTTACGCAACAAGGGTAAAAACATCATTGAAGGGTGGTAGCTTCTTTGGCCCCCGGTTTTCTAAAAAGGGGACAATGCGGGAACTATCGGGGAGGCTTGCGTAGGCGATCCATTTGGCGCCTTTCCAGTCGGATGAATTAAGCAGGCCCATTTGCCATTGCGCTACATTGCTCCATAACGAAACATGTCGCTGGTTATCCCAAACCATAACCTTCCAATAGTATGTTTTTGCAGGGAACAATTGTTTACCCGCGTAGGTTACCTGTATAGAAGTGGATGAGTTTAACCGCTTAGAATCCCACATATTGCCGATGCCTTTGTTCAAACTTGCCGCATTATCGGCAACGAGTACGCGATAAGCGGATTGCATTATATTGCGCTGATCGGATTGCAATATCCAGCTTAATTTAGGCGCTAAAGCCTCGATCCCTGCGGGATCGGCTTTATATTCACATTGCAGGTTGGTTACTTTTAAAGTTTGGGCGAAAAGTTGCAGGGGGAAAAGAAATAGTAAAAAATAGAAAAATTTACTATATAAAAATTTACAACGGGCTGTGCGATTCACCTCTTGAGCGGGGTGTCGGGGTGTGTTTGCCTGCATGGCTGTTAACACACCCCTGCCTGCGCACTTATCCATCGCGCCCCCTCTCGAGAGGGGAATTTTTGAATTATCTATATTTAATATATCTATCATCCTTTATAACTTATCACTGCATTTCCAATCCTGAGATCATTAAACCTTCCGCGTCAACAGCGGTTATGACCACTTTATAATCGCCGGCATTGATACTTGTGCCTGATGTTGTTGTGGCCGTGCCTGATTTACCCTTTTGCGTTGGTTTAAAGGTTAGCAACTCCTCATTCATCACTGTGCCATCGGCGGCCTGTAACCGCACTTTGGCGGTAAAGGTTTTTGTACTTGTATTATAGTATTTTATGCGCAACTCATATTTATCGCCCACCCCGGGCGCAATGTTGAATATCACCGAACTGCCTGCCGCTTGTGTGAACCTAAATATCTTTTTATCGCCGAGTGTATCAGCTATAACCCCGTTACCCTGCGTTATAGCATTTGCAGCTTTATAACTTATCGTTGGTTTTAGATCAGTAGCGGGCTCTAATGTTGAAAAAGGCAATACGGCGACAATAAGTTTAGGGTATGTCCCTAAATTAACCGTTGCATACTCCGCAAACCGCTTTTTATAAAGCGCTAATTTCTCACCACCCTGTTCATCAGTTTGGATAGTTAAGCCTGTTACGCTATAATCTTTTAACCAATCGGGGCGTTGTTTGGTGTTTATGGCAACATATACATCACATGCCGCATTGGCAACAAGCGTTGCAGTTGACCCCGCGGGGATCTGTACTGGTGTTTTTATCCATTCGGCACCATATAGTACAGATGGCAACTCGCTGAAATGTACATCAGCGCCTGTATAAACCTGATCGCCAATATCCATCCAGGTTTGCAGCGACCATTGATCGGCTTGCGGGCCTGTAATTTTAAGATCATTAACCGTCCCCACAGAAGCCAATGCAGGGATAACCTTTTGATCTGATGTACTAACAGCAATTGCCGAAATAATGGCTTCACCCGCCGCTGTATGCGGAAAGCTTAGTTGCAATTTACCACCTATAATATGCACTTTAACCGTCTTCTTTAAAGCGTGGTCATACCCCGCTTCCTTCCATATATCCAGGTTTTTGATAACAGTTTTACCATTAATG
>JABDBT010000017.1 GCA_013288465.1 Bacteroidota bacterium
CTCATGTTAATAAGATTAAATTAGTTTTAATAAAATTGGTTTGTTATTAGGTTTTATAATTGGATGGTAAAATAAGTAGGGCTTGATTAATAAATGTTTAATAATTGATTAATGGCATTATTTAAATACACTTTTTTATTTTTTATTTTGATTTTACGTATAGTTCATGCCAAAATCGGAACCACTTTTTTGCATTAACCCATTTTAAATATCCCCGGCTCGACTGCTATTTTAAACATTCGTTCAGATTATTAATTAGTTTTTAATGATTAATTAATCTACTTCTTTTTTTTTGTCTTAATAAACTATATAGCGTTGTGCCCTAATACAACTGCTTACCCATCGAATTTCTTTTACCTAACAACTATCTAAAATGTTTCATTTAAAATCCCCTTCGGTTACCTTCAGATCATTCCTGTTTTTTTGTTTGTATTTTATAGCTGCAAAAAGTTTTGCGCAAACGGCAGATCCTGATCCCGGAAATTTGCTGATAAATAAAATTGCCGATTTTAACTCCAAATTTCCTGTTGAAAAGTTATACCTACAGTTGGATAAACCCACCTATTTCATTAATGACACCGTTTGGTTTAAGGGGTATCTTGTTGATCATGACATTGCCTATTCGTCGTTAAGCGGCCGTTTGTATGTTGAAATTTTGAACGACAGTAATAAAGTGGTAAAAAGCATCGTAGTGCCCGCCGTTTCGGGGTTAACGTGGGGAAACATCAGCTTAAATGATGATCAGTTTCATGAAGGGAATTACACACTCAGGGCATATACAAACTGGATGCGCAATTTCGGCGAAGATTATTTTTATTCGCGGTCATTTCACATAACTGACCTTAATAAAATTCCATGGTTAGTAAAAGCAAGTTCCGTTTTAAGCAGTGCCGGGCCTAAAGATAATGTTAAGGTAAACTTAAAATTTACAACGCTTAACAATATCCCGATAAACGGAAGTGATTTAAAACTGGAATTGGTAAGCAATAAAAAGATCCTTTTAAACAGTACTGCAAAAACTATGGCAGACGGAACGTTAAATTTAGATTTCCCTTTGCCCGACAATGCAGCATTGAAAAACCTGTCTGTTATAGCACAGGATAAATTGGATGCTGAAAAAAAGGTAACTATTCCGGTTATAGTAAACCGTGCTAAAGACATTGACCTGCAGTTTATGCCCGAAAGCGGGTATTTTGTTGCCGGGTTACCTTGCAGTGTGGGGTTTAAAGCAATTGGAGAAGATGGTAATGGCATTGATGTTAACGGTTCTGTTTTTGATGAAAACAATAACGAACTTACCCGCTTTAGTTCGATGCATAATGGCATGGGTAAATTTGATATGGTGCCCCAGCCCGGAGATAGCTATACGGCAAACATCACTTTGACAAACGGAGAAGTTAAAAAAATTGCCTTGCCTGCGGTAAAGGCCACCGGAACTTTATTAAGAGTGCGTGATCAATCAACAGCCGATTCAATAGAAGTATCGGTACTGGTTTCGCCCGACCTGTTAAACAATAATGCAACTTACTCACTGATTGGCCAATGCCGAAACATTGTTTATTATGCGGCCACTATAAAATTGGCCAGGCAGCTCATAAAGATGAAAGTTGCCAAAAATTTATTCCCGACAGGGGTAGTACATTTTACACTTTTTAATAGCAATCAAATTGCTTTAAATGAAAGGCTTGCTTTTATTAACCATGCCGATGATCTAAAAATAAATATTGAAACAGATAGTAAAAACTATGCGCCGCATGATAGCATACCACTACATATTTCGGTACATAACGCAGCTGGGAAACCTATGCAAGGAAGCTTTTCTATCGCTGTTATAGATAATTCAAAGGTTAAAAATGACAATAAAAATGGCAATATGGTTACTTCGTTATTGCTCACATCAGATTTAAAAGGGCATGTTGAAGAACCTGAATTTTATTTTGAAGATAATAAACAATCAGCAACAGCTTTAGATGCTTTATTATTGACCCAGGGATGGGTTGGCTATAACTGGAAAAACATTACAGGCCCTGCTACCGCCCCACAATTTGTAGCCGAAGCTGAATACACCGTAAACGGCCGGCTTACCAACCTGTTGAATAAGCCTATTGTTAACGGCCACGTCTTTTTACTCGCCACCGGTAAAATGCGTTTGGTTAAAGACACCATCACTAACACCGAGGGCCATTTTACATTCCGTAACTTCCCGGTGTTTGATACCACCGCCTTTGTTTTATCGGCCAAAAATGCAAAAGGGAAAACAATAAAAGCCGGAATAAGCATTGACAATGCTAAACCTGTGGCAATTAAAGAAAATGCAAATATAACACAGCAGTATGTGCCCTGGTATGTAAACCTGAACCCGGCACGGGCTACCGATGCCGCACAAAGTAATATCCCGGATGAAAGCTTTTTAGATATAAAATCGCACCGGTTAAAGGATGTAAATATAAAAGGAAGAGGAACGGTTAATCATTCGGATAACGTGAACGGTGCCGGAAATGCCGACCAGGTTATCACACAAACAGAACTGGAGAACTTGGGTAAAATATCATTGTACAACTTGCTTGAGCAAAAAGTAAAATACTTCCGTACATCAATTACCAAAAACAACAGCTCGGAGTTTTTTATAAAAGATAAGCTGGCAAAATTTGTTATTGACGGTGTGGACCTGGATAAATTTTATGATAAACCGGACGATCCGCTTTTAAATGATCATTTCGATTATTTGAAGCAGTACCTTGACTATATATCTGCAGAGGATGTAACAGGCATAGAGGTATCATACAGCATGAAATATAATATGGCTTATGACTCCAAATACTTGCCCAACGATGTTATTCCAACTGCTTCCAATAAATATGCGTATATAGAAATAACAACACACGCCGGCAACGGCCCCTTTGTAGATAGGGCCATAGGGGTTTTTGTTTATAAACCGGTTCCGTTAACACAGCCCAGAGAATTTTACAGCCCCCGATATACCTCCAATGCAAATAACATATTGGGTGATATTCGCTCAACTATATATTGGGCGCCGTTTATAATTACCAATAAAAACGGGCAGGCTGAGGTATCATTTTACGCTGCAGACAGGCCTTCGGTTTACACGGTGACTTTAGAAGGTACAAATTTAAAAGGCCAGGTTGGAAGTAACACACGAACCATTAATATACAGAAGGATAAGAAATAAACTACGTGGCCGGCAATTGCCATTCGTAACCGTGATAGGATGATCCGGTAAGCTGAATTATTTGTTCGGCTTACCGGATCTTACATGAAGGGTGCTATTCTAAAATTGCGTTGAAATCTTTCTTAAATTCCTCACCATAAATAGACCTATACTCTTTAATAAAGCTTTCAAAAGTACTTTTAGCAAGCGAGTGCTTACCTAATACCGACAATGCTTTACACTTTATCACCATAGCTTCTTCGTTAACCGGATCAAAATAGAATATAAAATTTGCGAGCTCGGTTAAAAACTCAGGGTCGGTTGTAGTACCTGCATGTGCAAAGTGGAGGTAGGTGTCAATCACCTCGTTTGTGATCTCAGATTTAAAGCTATCGAGCCATTCATATTCAATGTTCGACAGGAAGTTGCCCCGCTGTGTGATCTCTGAAAGGCATTTTATCTTTTCAATGTTCAGCTCCTTTTTATCCTTTACAATATTGAGATAATTGTGATAATCTACATAGATATAATTGTAGTCGATGTCAATTTTCCAATAGCCGGTATCTTTTGATAAATGACAATGCTCCATCTTATCGAGCAATAGTTTTAACTTGGCAATATTTACTGATCGGTTATTCCGGGCACTTTTGGCGTCTTTGTCGTACCATAAAATTTCATTCAGTTTTTCTGAACTAAGTCCGCGGCCCCAGCGTATGGAGTATAGTAAAATAACCAGGAATAACTCTTTTATTAATGGCGTAAAGTATTTGGTAATTTCCGTCCCTTCGGCATCAAATACCTGCAAATCGCCAAATAACAATATGGAGTTTTTAAAAAGGGTCTTATAATTCGCGGCGTTTACGTTATTAATAATTTGCCCTTCAATATTCTCGGCAGTTGCATTTGCATAAATAGGCGCAGTAGCTGGCTGGTTAGATAATTTAAGTGCTGCAGCTTTGATTTGATTTTTCCGTTTTATACCAAAATAAGCCAGCAAAGCCAATACAAACATTCCTGCCATAGCAACGTAATACCAGTTAATTGAGTTTTTTATAACAGCCAGGGTATTATTGATCTTATAGGGCGGCCCCATCAAAGTATAAATATTTACTTTGGTTTGGTCATTATCGGTACGTAAAAGGGTAACAACTGTAAAACGTTTTGCAGCCGGGCAGTAGTACAGATCGGCAAACGAGTGTACATCATGAAAACTATAGGGAATAGCATCGGCCATTAACTCGTAACCAGGTTTGGTTAATGAGCCGCTGATCAATTGCAATGTTGAATTATATTTATGCTGCGGATAGATGAGCCCGTAATAGGTTTTTGTTTTATCGTCGATGATGAGCGAGTTGGCAAATGCAAAATCCTGCCCCTTATTATTCAGGTCAAATAATTTCCTGAACGTTTTATCTTTAACAGTAAAACGCATCATATCATACATATTCTGAGGGTTCAGTATCTGCTGGCCACTATTGTTGCCATAACCACCCAAAATATAGGCTGTATCTCCTTTAGCCGTCGGGCCGAGGGCGGCCAGGTAGCGTGGGGTAAAAAAGCTGCCTTTTGTTTTAACATCGTTCCACGCACCGGAGTTTAGGTGATATTGCTGAACTTTGTTTTTATAGAGAAGTTGGCCGTATCCGCCAAAAAGATATAAGCTGGTATCAACGCTTGAAAACATTTTATTTAAATGCCAAAAAATAGTAACAGCCCCGGCTTCAAACTTTTTATTCCAGGTATGGCTTTTAAAATCATATTTGGCAACAAATTGCCCATCAGGGTAAAAGTTATATAAGGTATTATCGAAAGAATTGTAAATAGATTGATTTCCCTGGTTCAGTTCAATTTTGGCGCCATTGTAACTGCTGGTCCAGTGGGCGTTGTTTACCGAGTAGGTATATAACGAATCGCTGCCTATGATATATACTTCTTCTTTCGCAGGATTAAATGCCACGCTTGCCACTCCGTTTACCGTAATACCCTGAACGGCCTGCCAGTTACGATGCAGTGCCGTTACCCACACCGGGTTAATAACGCCTCCGTCATTTTGATTAACAACTTCGTGGGCAGCAAGGCCATTCTCTTCGTTTAAGGGCCAGTTATAGTTCAGCGTTCCGTTTTGCGATATTTTGATGTCCCTGAGTTTCATTGGCGGGATGTCGGTTGTTTGAAACTGCTTATAATTATTAATACCAAACAGGATCTTATAACAGCTATTCTTTTTTAAATGCAGCCCGGTTTCTGTTAACACGTTATTGCCGCTATACAAAATGATCTTATTGTTATCAACATCAAATTTTATCCGCACGTTATTCCATTGGGTATAAAGCCTGGCACGGTCAATATCAAAGGCTATTTTTGAAAGCTTGTCGCCAACAATAATATTAAACGCATTTTTGCGGGTTTGCTCGTTGTAAACCAGGTCGATATTACGTTTATCATCTTCAATGATCCGCACAACATATCCAAAATAAATTTGCCGGTTAGGTATAAACGATATATCGAATGAAAGGTCAAAATTACCTTTAAAGCAGAGGGTTTTATCGGGGCTCAGGTCGAGCCCGGTCCTTTTATCCTGGAATACCTCGTGACTGGAAAAAGCAAGGCCATAAGATTGCCCATAACTAACATTGTTAAAGGCAATTAATATAAAAATACAACAAAAAAATGTCTTAAAAATCCGGCAACCCAATTTCATTACGTTTATGGTTAACCACAAGCAAAAGCTTATAATTTTGAGCTTTCAAAATGGTTCTGATATTATATTGGTTTATAATCCCCAAATTATAGCATTATTTACGCCTTGCGGAACTTTCTATCAAAATTAGCATGATAATTAACATTTTCAAAACTTATGTCACTAATTACAATTTTAATATTCTGCGCATCGCCATTAATTTATTATTAAGCATTAATTAAGCAACATTCCTTTTTTAGTATGATTATATTATAGTCAATTATATTCATACCGATGATCCTAAAATCTAAATTCCACTACCCTTTTTTAATATTCGTTATTTGCAACATTAGCCAAATGGCTTTGGCCCAGCAAAGTTTCAATCACACTTTTGCACCTACGGATGAATTTGTAAAACCGCAGGAAAAACCTTTTAGAAGCAGTTTATGCCTTAATGGAAAATGGAATTTTATGCCCGTTGAAAAGGCGGAAAAGTTGCCGCTTGAAAAAATAAAGAATCCTGATTTGCCGGATATACCCACCTGGGAAGAAACACCGGTTAAAGTACCTTCACCATGGAATGTAAACAGCTTTGCCCGTGGCGATGGCAGCGGCGGCGATTTTGTTACCTATCCCAGCTACCCCAAAAATTGGGAAGGCATAAAAGCCGGTTGGCTAATGTGTACCATGCCTTACCATAAAGAATGGAAAAACAAACGGCTTATCCTGCATTTTGATGCCGTAGGCGGTTATACACAGATATTTATCAATAAGCATAAAGTTGGCGAAAACTTTGAAGTGTTTTTACCTTTCGAAATAGACGTAACCGATGTGATAAAACAAAACCAGGATAACGAAATAATGATTTGGGTAGCCGATGCCCAGCTTTTTAACCAGCCGGGCAAATACGGCAAACGCATATATGTTGCCGGCTCTTTTTGGGGCCAGCATGCTATAGGGATTTGGCAGGATGTAAACCTGGTGGCAAAACCGCTCATCAGCATCCAAAACACCTATATCAAGCCGTCGGTAAGCAATGATGAACTTACAGTGGAGGCAACCGTTACCAATAACACAAACCAGACACATAAAATTAATCTTTCTGGAGATGTATCGCCATGGGTAAACCTCGCCGCCACGGATGTGATCAGTGCGCCCGAACCTAAGTGGAAATTAGGTAATGCTGTGCTTTCATTGCCCGGCCAAAGCGTAACAATTGGAGCAAATACGCAGGCTATGGTTAGCTTTAAGGTTAAGGTAAGCGGACGGCTCAAGCAATGGTCGGCCGACCATCCCAACCTGTACGGGCTGGTTTTAAAAGCTAAGGATGGCAATACGGATATCGATCATCAATATACCCGCTTTGGCTGGCGCGAGTTTTCGATAAGCGGTAGCAAACTATTGCTGAACGGCAAACCAATTGTACTTAAAGGCGATTCGTGGCACTTTTTAGGCATCCCGCAAATGACAAGGCGCTACGCATGGGGATGGTTTAAGTTATTGAAAGATAGCCATGCCAATGCGGTAAGGCTACATGCCCAACCATACCCACAATTTTACCTGGATATGGCCGACGAAATGGGCATCTGCGTACTTGACGAAACCGGTATGTGGGCCAGCGACGGCGGGCCAAAAATAGATGGCGAAGCTTACTGGAAAAACAGCGAAGAACACCTGAAACGGTTTGTTCTGCGCGACAGAAATCACCCCTCGGTTTTTGGATGGAGTGTTTGCAACGAAAACCTGCCTGTTGTGATGGGCGTATTCCACGCGCCCGATTCGCTGGTAAAAAGACAGATAGCTGAAATTAATAAATGGATAACCATTGCAAAAGAACTGGACCCGTCAAGAGTATGGATATCCGGCGATGGCGAAACACAGGCTAATTTAAATTCGCCGGTTATTATAGGGCATTATGGCGGCAGCGATGATAATTACAGGTCACTATCATCAAAAGGAAAACCCTGGGGTATTGGCGAAGCAGGCATGGCTTATTACGCTACTCCGTTGCAATCGGCGGCATACAATGGCAATCGCTCCTACGAATCGCAGCAGGGGCGAATGGAAGGCGTAGCTGATGAGGCTACCAAACTCATTAACATGTTAAAAAAGTACAAGGCAACGTACATGTCTATTTTTAACCTGGTTTGGTATAGCATTAAGCCTTTAGAATTGGGTTTGCCCGATACCACCAAAGCGCCTAAGCCTGCCAACGGCATATTCTTCGGAAAATATGTGGAAAATCAGCCCGGCGTGCAGCCCGAAAGGCTGGGGCCATACTGCACCACGCTTAACCCGGGGTATGATCCTGCACTGCCCTTATACAAAACCTGGCCTTTGTTTGATGCCGTTAAAGCTTCATTTGTTGATACTTTAATGATAGGTATGCCGAGTATTGCAACCCCTCAAACCAAAGCCATTACCAGCCCTTATGCGGGTTATAATATAGTTCTATTATCTACCGATAAGGATTCCGTTTTATACAAAACGTTAACAGAGCTGGGTGTTTTGATCCGTCCTCAAATTAATATATCGGGGCACAATTTGTTGATCATTGATGGTATTCATCCGCCCTATGATGCCAAAGCTATCGCTATACAAAAAACCGTATTACAGCGGGGCGACAACGTGCTGGTTTGGGGAGTTACCCCGGCTGCAATTAACAGCGTTAATAAATATCTGCCCCAACCAATAAAACTAACCGACCGGAAATCAACATCGTTTATCACGCAAAAAAACGATCCGATAATGAATGGCCTGGGTAATTCGGATTTCTATTTTTCGGAAATAGCCGACAAGCCAATGATGAGCTATGGCCTTTCGGGCGAAATGGTGAGCCACAGCAATGTTTTGCTCGATGCCTCAAATACCGATTGGAGAACATGGAATAAGCGCGCAGAGTACCTTAAAACAGCCGCAGTATTGCGCAGCGAGCGCGAATACAAACCGGAAGGAAAAGCTTTGATATCTATTGATGCTAACGGCGGCAGGATCTATGTCCTGGCTATCGACCCCGCGCTGCTTTATGCTACATCGGTAAGCCTTACACGTAAAATACTGATTAACCTGGGTGTTGAGTTTAATAATAAAAGCAGCCTGGATGTGCCTGCCGTTGGTAAAGACGGTAAATTACACAATGCCTTGCTGCTGGCCTCGTTTGATATTGCCGGCAAAAACGATGTTGAGATAGCCAAAGCAGATATATTAAAAGACGCTAAGCCCGATGATTATTTTACCGGAAAGCAGGTGGCCGATCATTTTTGGGAAAAAGCAATTACTGCCGATGGCATATTTGATTTTACCAAACTGCATTTTGACGGGCCAACAACCAATGCCATAGCCTATTTAAGTTTTTGGATATATAGCCCGCGCTCGCTTTCAAACCTGCTGCTCGAACCCGATATGCCCCGGCTGGATATGTATTTAGGAGCCGATGACGGTTACCAGGTTTACCTGAACAATAATTTAATAAAAGAGGCCATCAATACCGGCGGTTTTACGGACAAACAACAAGTTATAAAAGCCTTACCGCTTGAAAAAGGCTGGAACCATTTCATCATCAAATCCATACAAAAAAACGGCAAGTGGAAACTTGCCGTTGAGTTTGATTGTGATAAGAAAGACTTTTTAAACGAGCTCAAAACACAGGTTACACATTAAAGCTATTTAGCAAGCGTAATCAGCACATTCACGAGTAACTTAGCAGCAACCGGATCGGTTGTTGCTTTATCAAACCTGATCTCGGATAAGATCACAGCGCCCTTGTCGTTTATCTTTACGATAGGGAACCCTTTGATCTGATCGAGTCTTTTCATCCTGTCGTTAACTTCGCCATTCAGGTATCCATGTATCTCGGTAAACGATGCCAGGGCTTCCAGGTTTTGACTGCGGTTAATGCGATATGCACCCGAAATAACCGCCGGGCTCTCCCTTTTATTATTATTTAAATATCGTGTCTCCAGGGGTTCTAAGCCATCAAAAACCGGCGACTCGGGTATGTCCATCGTAGTGATCTCGCCCTTAACTTTAAGCAGGCTCCTGATGTACTCAGGGTATAGGTTGTGCGCTATATTTCCGGATGCAGACAGTAAAACCTTACCACCATTAGCGATGAAGCTTCTGATAGCTTTTATACCATCGGCACCAATCGCCGCCGAATCCAATCCGGATAGTACATAAACATCTGCCTGTTGTTTTAAAAGCCCCGCCAGTGTTGTTGATGTTGAATATTTTATCCCAACAAAATCAAGCGCCGGCGCAATTGTTTTATCAGCATCCAACACTGCTATTTTTTTGCCCGATAGCTTCGATACATCCATCCATGGCTTACCGGCAAGCAATATATCGTAATTATTTTCAGCTATGGTTTTTCCATCTGCCACAAGTTTCAGCAATAGCTTAGCTTCAACTTTTTGTTTAGGCAGGTTTTGCGGGATATTAATTTGAGGCTCCAGCCATTGGCGTGTATAATGCTCAACAGCAGGCACCGCCGCTTTGCCGCCGGCTATTGGCGTACCATCATTGCCAACCATTTGCCATTGCAGTTCTGAAGCCTGTAATACACTGCCGTCTTCTTTATCATCAATTACGCATATCCTGACAGGCATTTTTGTCCCGGCGTAAAAATGCCGTCCCCATAGTTCTGCCGACACCAATACCGGCTGTAATGCTTTCTGCATATCATAGTACACCGGAAATGGTTTGATCTTATCGGCCAGGTAAACATTGGTAAACCAGGTTGCCAGCGAAAAATGAAGTATCCCCGCCGACCGGCCGTCACTTCTTCTCAAGGCTTCGGCCAATTCTTTAGTGATGAAAGCCTGCGGTATCATGAAGTATTTTGGATCGCTGAATTCATCGGTATATTTACCTGCCAATGATTCGGGATTTTGATGCACGTAATTATAAAACCGGGTGGCATGGCCGGTCTCGTCAGTATAACCTGTTGACATCTCCTGGCTGATCAGCGGGCGACCTTCATTCTTATTATTAGCCTGCCATTCGCCCTTAAAATAATCGAATATCGAATAATCATACCAATTAAAGTAAGCGTGTACATCATCAATATCGCCATCATCAATATCCTTAAAATAATCAATACCGAATTTTTTGATGTTCCTTTTATAGTTCGAATCAAAAACCACCGGCCTTGTAGGGTCAATTCCGCGCATGTGTTTAACAACATCGGATATGATGTGCATTTTCACGTTTGTTCTTTCACGGTCGGGGTCGTTATCATAAAACTTCATTTCGTTATTCACCGTCCAGAATAATAGCGAAGGGTGGTTACGGTATTTTTTAAGGAGGTCATAAAATTCGTATTTCCACAAGTCCACCAGTTTCATATCGGGCATACTGCTGTTTAAAAACAGCCAGGGCCATGTACCTTCATAGCTTACACCAATGCCATTGGTATCATAAGCGTCCATCCAGGTTTCGGTTGCCGGTGCGGTATGCGTACGCGTTACCATTATATTCCCGGCTTTCATTAATTTACTAAACTTATCGGCAAGCAGCGTATCATTTGGAGCCAGCGCCGATGGCGTTTGGTTACCGCCGCGCAGCCAGTAACGCTTGCCATTCAGGTACAGGTAATCACCCACCGATTTAAATGTGCGAAAGCCCGACCGGATAGTTTTTGAATCGATCTCTGTGTTATTGTTTGCCAACGAAAACCTGAAATTATAAAGGTTTGGATGCTCCGGCGACCATAGCCTGGGTTGCAGGCTGGTGACACTAAAGGTAAAAGTTTTTTCCTCTCCGCTCTTAAGTTCCAGTTGCTTTAGCGAAGATGCATTGGTGTACAAAACGTCTTTTTGCTTATTACCGGCTATACTCGTCCCTACTGAAAAGTTTACCGTTTTATCCGAATAGTTTTTTATGGTGATATCAAAATCAGAGCCGGTTAGGTTGGGCTTGATAAAAACGTCCTCGATACGGATCGGGTCTGTAATTATTAATGATACAGGTTGCCATATCCCAGCAGGGTCCTCATTAAAAAAGCCATGGGCAATATCTTTCATCATTTTTTGGGTTACGGGCACCGTAACCGCTACGTCAACTACCTTGTCGGGATCTTTAATATCTTTCACATAATCCCTCACTACTTTAACAGCAATAAGATTTTTACCGGGTTTTAATAACCCTGTTGCGTTGATCTGAAAATCGCCGAACATGCCGATATGGCTGCCCGCTTTATTGCCGTTTATATAAACTTCGGCCACTTTGGATACCGCGTCAAATGAAAGCTGCAGGTTTTTACCGTTGATATTTTGCGGCAGATCGATCCATTGACGGTACCACCCAACATTGGTCTTTTTATAATCGAAGGTATAAGCTTCGCAACGGTCGGTTTCTTTTTGAAAGTAGTTATCTGATACGCCTTTACCCGCGGTATTATATCGTTCGCCATGCAACCATATCCTTAGCGGGTTCCAAAAGTTAGGCACGGTCATTACATGCCAGTCATCGTCACTCTCGTCTGGTGAGGCTGCTTTATCGGCATCCGTACGCTCATAACCCGGCGAAAACAGCCATTTTCCGTTTAACGATATGGTATTGCGGCCACTGCCAATACTTTTTATTGCGATAGGTTTATAAGCGGCGCGTTGCTGTTTACGCAAGGCTTCTTTGCTTTTAACCGCAATCTTATATTCCTGGCCCGGCGAGCCCAAACTGCCCGCGCTGATAGATTTAATAGCCAGGTCATCAAACTCATTGGTTATCCAACTGCCGCCTAACGTAACTTTACCGGCCGGGGCCAGGTTGGATAATTTGTCAACCACATCAATTCGTGGCAACGATTCATTGTTTAAGTACACCCTGATTCGGTTACCGGCAACCTGTATCTTAAAGTTATACCATTTACCTGCTATGGGCTGAAAATCCAGTTCGCGTAAAGCTAAAAAATCATCACTTCCCATGTAACCTAAGCGCGCCAGGTAAAGATCTTTTTGCATCCCCCCTTTGAGCATTAAAATATAGCGGTCATCGCGGTTAGCAGCCCTGAAACCAGCGCATATTTGTACCTGTTCAGCTGTTTCGGGTACGCGGGCTTTAAATTCAATTTCATAATTGGCCCAGTTATTTTCTCCAAAGGTTAAATAAGCGTCTTTTGTTGTCAATACGGAATTAGAAATAGTGCACTGGCCCCTTCCTATTTTTTCGTACTTAGTATTGGCGGCATCAAAGTTTTCAGCCAGGCTAAATTTATCCTGGGCGTATAACTTTGTCAGCGATAGGATTGAAAGTAAACTTATGGTAAACAGGTATTTCAAATTTTTCATTTTTAGGGATGTTTCTAATTAACTAAAGTATATGTTTTACCTGCCTGCGTTTCAAAATCATAAAGTTGTGTGTTTTTGATCAGAACGGTATGCAGTTGTGCTTTATCTGAAATGATTGGTGCAGGTGTTGGGTCAACCTGGTAAAACGGATTAGGATTATTACCCTTTGCCGTTTTTAAGCCCTGCATTTTCAAAGTATTAGGTGTTCTTAAACGACAATTACCCCCTATTACAGATTTGATCTGTACCCTGATCAATTTGCCTTCTTTCCATTTCATATCAACAATTTCAAAACCACCAAGCGCCCTTAAACCGCTAATAGTGCCATTAGGCCAGGCATCGGGCAGGGCGGGTAATAAATTTATAGCGCCGTCATGGCTTTGCAGCAGCATTTCGGCAATACCGGCGGTGCAACCAAAGTTGCCATCTATCTGGAACGGCGGGTGCGCGTCAAACAGATCGGGATAAGTGCCGCCGCCGTTGTTTGCTTCTCCTTTATTTAACCCAACAGGCGTCAACTGATTTTTTATAAGTTTATAAGCATGGTTGCCATCCAGCAACCTGGCCCATAAATTTACCTTCCACCCCATCGACCATCCGGTAGAAACATCACTACGATAAATAAGCGATGTACGTGCGGCATCAAGTAATTCGGGGGTTCGGTAAGGCGATATTTGATTACCCGGATACAAACCGAACAAATGTGATACATGCCTGTTTTTGTCATTTGGGCTATCCAGATCATGCAGCCATTCCTGTAATTGACTGTATTGCCCAATTTGCATTGGCGGCAGGCGTTTGCGCGCCGCGGCCAATTTTTCGGCAAACGCATTATCTGTATTTAAAATTTTAGCGGCATTGATTACATTACCAAAAAGCTCGAAAGCCAACTGGTTATCCATCGTAACGCCGGCATCAATTGATGCGCCTTGAAAAGCCGCCGGGCCATTTTCGGGCGATAGCGAAGGCGATATCACCAGCCATTTATGCCCGGGTTCTTCGATCAAAAAATCAAGGTAAAATTGTGCGGCGCCCTTTAAGGCAGGATATACTGATCGTAAATATTCCTTATCACCATTGTATAAATACTTGTCCCACAAATGGCGGCTCAGCCATGCCCCTCCCGAAGGCCACATGCCGGAGAAAACCCCGTCAACCGGGCCGGTAATACGCCACAGATCAGTATTGTGATGGGCCACCCAGCCGCCCGCGCCATACATGGCTTTAGCTGTTGCTTGCCCTGTTACCGAAAGTTCCTTTACCATTTGTATTAATGGCTCGTGCATTTCGGCCAGGTTGGTCTCTTCGGCAGGCCAGTAATTCATTTCCGTATTAATGTTGATGGTATATTTACTGCCCCATGGCGGGTTTTGTTTATCGTTCCAAATACCCTGCAGGTTTGCTGGCTGCCCACCGGGTTGCGACGACGAAATAAGCAGGTACCGGCCAAACTGAAAATACAGGGATACCAGTTGAGGATCATTCCCGCAAGCAAAATCCCGTACACGGATATTGGTTGGATTTTTGACAGAATCTGTTGTGCCCAGGTCCAGCTTTACACGGTTAAAGTATTTTTGGTAAGCAGCGATATGCGCTGTTAATAGCTCATCGTATGACTTCGTTAAAGCTTTATCCAAATATGTTTCTGCACGCGCTTTTTCATTTGCGCTAACATCATTATAGTTAACAAAGTTAGTAGCAATAGATAGGTAAATAGTGACAGAACCGGCTTCGGCGACAGTGATAGTTGAATCAGACGAAGATACCTTGCCGCCATCCGTTTTTACTTTTACCAACGACTGAAACCTGACCTTACTTTTCACACCGTCTTTATCGCCCGTAATTCCTGAAAGAATAAGCTCATCTTTCCCTTTAGTGCTTACCGATGCCCGCTGTGTACTAAACATGGAAGCTGTGAATGACAGGCTTGCCGGTTTATTTGCAGTTAAACGCATTACAATAACCTGATCAGGTATGGAAGCAAAAACCTCACGTTTAAATTGCGTACCATTAACGGTATAGGTAGTAGTGGCTACAGCATGTTCAAGGTCGAGCTCACGGCGATAATTTTTAAATTGCTCATGCCCCGGAAATTGCAGGTAAAGGTTGCCTACAGGCTGATACTGCATGCCATTTATCTTGTTCGATTTAATTTTTTGACTGGCAAGCTGCGCGGCCTCTTTGTTTTTCCCTTCAAATATCAGCTTACGTACTTCGGGCAATGCTTCAAGCGAGGTTTCGCTATCATTTCGGTTGGGGCCGCCACTCCAAACGGTGGCTTCATTCAGTTTAATACATTCCTTATCTGGATTGCCGTACACCATGGCGGCGAGCCTTCCGTTGCCGATAGGCAAAGCGGCTTCCCAAATATTACCTGCAGGTTTATTGTACCAAAGCTCAAGGTTATTATCCTGCGCGAACGCCGAAACAGAAACGCCCAGCAATATCAAAAAGAAACATTTTCTCATAAATTCAATTAAAGCTACTGCAGTTTGGGCAATGGTTTATTTAGTTTAGTAATACAGGTAAATCATAACCTGTCCTTTTTAATATAAAATCCACAATCGGCGCGGGGTTGGGCAGGCTATGCGGATGATGCTTAAACCCCGGCTTATGTACTATTGTAATATCGCCATTAAGTTTTTTTAGCCTCTGCTCAAAAAGCAATGTATTATCCTTTGGTGAAACTTCTTCATCGTCATCAGCACATAAAATGAGTATCGGGTATTTTCCTTTCACAATGTCTTTAACTTTATCAACCGGGCTCCCCTTAAAATTTAGCACATCGGCATCAGTTACCAGGTAATAATCCCTTTTAAAAGCCAGGAACATACCATCTTTTATATCTGTTTTACCAATAAATTTGGCAGCCCACGATGGCATATTCAGCAGCGGGTTATCCACATACACGCAAGCCACTTTATCGGGGTTTACCGCGGCCCAATTAAACACATAAACACCGCCCCGGCTCATACCTTCCATCACGGCTTTTTTGGCCAGGCCTGCGTTGTGCAATAATTTATAATAATTGTTCCAGCTATTGATATCCTCATCGTTACCTAACAACTCAACAACATCACAATAAACAACATGAAATCCCTGTTGTAGCAGCGCGATGTCGGTTTGTGGTTCGTGCCCCCAAAAACGTGCCCTCCAAACCCAGGGATGACCTTTTGCTGCTAACTTAGGCCTGGCAATTTTGCAGGCCCGGCCATTAAAAGTAAAATCATCACATTCATATCCATAAAATGAAGATTGTTTTAGGGTTGCATTAAGCTGACCGGTTATATCAAAATCTTTATCCCGCTTTTGTGCCAGGTCATCATAAACCGTTTTTGCCATTATGCCGGCACCCTCTTTATTAGGATGTAATTTATCTAAAAACAATTCTTCCTTGTTTACAAATGGCGAGTGCATATCCAGCACTTCAACTTTTTCGGTATAAGCCACATGCTGTATCCGGGGATTAATCTGATTAATTATCATCCGGTCCCATATACCTGTGGTATCCTGTACAAAGGAAGCCATGGCCGATAACAGGATAATGCGCGGATGCGATGGCAATTGGGTGAATGGCTGTATAAAGTCACGGTAATCTTTTTCAAACTCATCGTAATGGCCGCGATTAATGAATTTGGCATCGTTGCCGCCCAGATCAATAATCACGATATCAGGCTGACTCGCGAGGGCTTCCTTGTATTCGTTAGTGTTCCAATAAGGAGAATTGCCTTTACGCAATAATGTAGTGCCGCTTACCCCGTAATTAGTAACATAATACTTATTCCCCAACATTTTTTGTAATTGGGCAGGGTATGAGTTTTGTTCCCTGTTCATTATCCCGGCGCCATACGTAATACTTGCCCCAATACAAGCCACTTTGATTTTATCGTTAGGCCGGGCATTAATAGCCAGGTTCGACAGTATAAGTAAGATGAATAACGAAAATCTCATAATTCGTTGATTTGGTGACCCTCAAGATAAAAACCCTGGCTTATTATTTATTATCGCATACAACCCCTTTGCTCAATTATTACTTCTGATGGCAAATAGATATTATCATTTTGCCGCTACGCGGCGGTATCTGACTATTGTTCTGTAATTTGCCAACGCAAGTCATCGATACCAGCATCTATTGCCGGTATAAGTGTCGCGTTTGGAGTTGTGCCATTGTTACTTATTGCTTTCCCTGTAGCTTTATTTATGATCCTGGCGCAGCCTGTACCGTCCCACTCCAGGTGCCATTTTGTGTTATCGGTGTCTCCGCGACCTGATTGTGCCGTGACGGCGTTACCTTTACCGACAACCAACTTTCCTGATGCTTTGCTTTTGATCTGAAAATATCCGGCACCGTCATATATTATTTGCCATACCGCAAAATCATCGGCCTGGACAATAGCCGAACCAATATCATTCATTACAAAACCATTGGCCTTGTTCCTGATCGCATAAACCTTATTTTTATCAAATGGAGAAATGGGAATAACCCGGCTTATAGGTATATGTTCTTTCAACATTTTAGCCCCGGTACCCACCAATCGCAAATAATAATCGCTGGTAGCGCCATCATAAGTAAGGAAAGCCGCCTGGGTTGGCGGTTTGTTTTCGATCTTCAAGATCTGTGTCCCCTCGTTTACCTCATCAAACATGGCAACAAAAGCGCTGTTTATCACCCCGGTTTTTGAGGCTGCTACAAATTGTTCCCAAAGATAATTACCGGTACGGCGCGGAACCATTGGCCCTGCGGGTGGTATTGGCGGCGGACCAGCTATATGTGTACCTGAATTAAATACGGGCATAAATATGACATTGTTGGCTTTACATTTTTCTATATCGCCCGCCCACTCTGAAGTATTTTGAATGGCATAACCTGTTGCCGGGTCCTTTATCCGGCGGCCGACGCTCCAGGGCTGCAAACCCTGCATCCGCATCAGCATTGCCTGAAACTCGGGTGTTCCTTTAGATCGCCAGGAATTGTCAACGCCCCCTACCAAAGTAGCCTGGTATTTTCCCGGAGCCAATAGAAAGTCTATCACCGGGTTCATATAATCAGGCTGCGATGCCGGGCGGCCCGGGAAAAAACCCCATAGCAGCAATACAGGTTTACCATTATGATGCATATAGCGCGAATCGGTAGCAATACCTTCATCAACCATCTTTTTCCATTGGTTCACTATTATATTATAAACATCGCTTTTTGAAGTCCGGGGACCAAAACTGCTCATGTCCCACATAAATGCCCAGGTTCGTCCGGTGGCTGCGGCTGCCCTTTTAACATTATACATCACATTCAGCATTGCAGCAGTATCCCGCTGCTGGCCCCCGCCCGGAAAATACCCGCAAAACTCAGATAGCCATACCCCATCAATACCATATTCTTTCATCCATTGAAAGTGGCGCAATACCGTTTTATAATTTTGAGCACTATATAAATAAGCCTGGCTACCATCCGGATAGGTAAATCCCGGCACGGCATATTTTTCGGCTTTACTCAATTCGCTCATATCCGGCCAGGTATCGAATCCCAATTTAGCCGGTGTTGGTATTTGTGAATTAAACAGGTGCGACCACCCCTTGTTGCCATTACGGTCACCCGGGGTGCGGAACCAGCCCTGGTAGCCTGCCATTACTTTGTTGTTCATCGTAGTGGCATCCACCGCCTGGGCATGAGTTTGGGCTGTTATTGCGATAAGTATGAAAAGTGTTATTATAATTCGTCTATAGATCATGGTTGATATATAATGTATTAGGAATATCTGTAGCTAATGACCGGCCTCTTGTTTATTATTTATTGGACTTCAACCCTGTTTGAACCACCATTTGAATTGTTCCGTCAGGATTAAAAAAGAGCTTATCCACACAGATAGAACGGAGGTTTCCCCGCCCCGAAAGTACGTCGTTGTGATAAAATGCATACCATTGCCCCTTGTATTCGACCACTGAACCATGGCTTGTATCGCAACCTGTTGGATCCAAATAAACACCTCCATAAATCCACGGGCCTAATGGACTTTTACTCGTTGCATAATTCAACCGGTTAGCACCTTTCCCATTCACCGTATGGTTATCGGCATAAGTGAGATAATACAGTCCATTCCTTTTAAATACCCAGGTAGCTTCGTGAAAATCCTTTAAGCCCTCCATAGCTGTTAAAGGTTGGGCCAGTTCGGTCATATTGTCTTTCAATTTAGCTCCAACGCACCTACCGCCGCCACCATAATAAAAATAGCCTTGTCCGTCGTCATCAATAAAGATATTTGGGTCAATCATCGAGCGGCTGTCTTTTCCTAAATCCAGGTAGCCCTGCACCACGAAATCACTTGCCGGTTTTTTACTGGTAGCGACCCCGACCTTCCACGTTGTGTCCCAGTTCGTTCCGCTGGGGTGAGGAAAATAGAAATAATAGGTACCTTTCTTATAAATACAGTCCGGAGCCCACATAAAGCCGCCTTCCTTGCGGCCCCAGGGTACCTGCTTGGCATTCAATATTTCACCGTGATCTTTCCAGTTCACCATGTCGTCTGTAGAAAAAACGTGGTATTTGTCCATCAGGTCACATCCGCGGGGGGGATCTACGTCGTGCGAAGGGTAAACATATAACCGGCCATCCGGGAATACCCTTGCAGAGGGGTCTGCGGTATAGATGTGTCTGACAAATGGATTTTCTGCCTGTTTCGAAACTAATTTCCGTGACGCGCAGCCCCAAAACATAGTTGTGGCAGCAAATAAAATCAAAAGGGTTTTTCGCTTATACATGGTTTATCTTAGTAATTGGTTTTTTCAACAAGAATATTGCAATTTATCTTGTTGACTGAGTACAAATAACGTTTAGCAGAATAACAAACAATTAATAAAATATTAATTGTGTTATGATATTTGAATTTAGAACCGGTTTTTTTTAGAATAGGGATAACCTTGAGCAGGATTACTCCGAAATAACTATCACTTTCACTAACCCATCCTTTTCCTCAAATTTGGATCATTCAAAAAAAATAGAGGATTGCCCTGCTCCAGCTACCCAAGTAAATTAAAAGCCTTAAGTCGAAAGATTTGAGGCTTTTTTGTTTGGAACAGTTAGTAGCTCGCCGGCGCGTTATTAAGCTATTTTTATGATAGCAAGCTTGTACGGCACGCCTTCATTTAAAGCTTCAAAATCTATTACCTCGTATTTAAAGCGGGGATCATCATATACACCAAGGCAGGTGGGGTTGTAATATAAAATAACCGGCTTTCGGTCTTTAATATTATAGATACACTCCTTAAACTCCTTCATCAGTAACTGACTGAACGGATTGAACATATAAAATATATTAGGTTCGCTGGGGAAGTTATCGAAGATATTTTCGCTGCGTATCTCTACATTTTTAAACCTGTTCAACTGTTTTTTTGCCCGCTCGGCTACATCAGCATTGATCTCATAACCGATCATCTTATTTTTAGCTCCTTTGTGTAGCAGGTAATTAAAAACCCTCCCCTTACCGCAGCCAACATCTACTATCACATCGTTTTTGCCTAATGGAAAATACTTAAAAAATATAAGCCGTACACTTTCATAACTAGTGCTAACTGTATCGTAGATCTCTTTACTGCCATCAATGCTTACTATACGCCCGCCCAGAAAGCTACGTTGTATCACTAAATCGATCCACAGGTTTTTGATGGTTTCAAGATTCATTTTACCTTTTTGGGCAAAGTAATACAAAATATTGACTATCAATGCCAAACGACAATTAAAAACCTCAACTAAGCCTGCAATTGTTCGATAATGTTATAAACTAAATGTTATAAACTATGTTATAAACTATATGAAGCCCCAATAATCGTCCTTCATAATATTTCATAGTGCTGTTTCACCCGCTGTTAGTCACGATCTTAAAAATCACAATATCCAACTAAGCACTTTTACCTTGCTCCCGGCGGGCAATGTTCTTTTAAATAATTGGTGTAAAGGGTGCTTAAATGCAAGCCTGTGCCCGGGCCTTCATTAATACTGTGCGTCCGGTTAGGGTACAACATCAGCTGAAACTGCCTGTTGTATTTAACCAGCTCGTTGATCAGCAATTCGGCATTTTGATAGTGTACGTTATCGTCGCCGGTACCGTGGATATATAATAAATTACCGCGCAGGTTTTTAGCATAAGTAACCGGCGAGCCTTTGGTAAATACCGCCCGGCTTTCGGCATCAACCGGTACGCCGGTATAACGTTCCTGGTAAATATTATCATACGATAGCTGGTTGCCTACTGCGGCAATAGCAATGCCTGTTTTAAATATATCGGGATATTGAAACATCAAATTAAGCGTTGATGATCCGCCGCCGCTCCATCCCCATACGGCAACGCGCGATGTATCAATATAAGGCCTTTTCAGTATCTCTTTTGCGCCCATGGCCAAATCACGAATATTGAGTGTACCTATGCCCTTGTAGATAGATTTACGCCATTCGCGGCCTTTGGGCACCGGTGTACCGCGGTTATCTATCGATACATAAATGTAGCCATCCTTTGCCATGTCGCCGGCATATAAAAAATTATAGGTTGTATAACTTTCGTCTTTTACATTTTGCCCCCAGGGCTCGCCGTAAACATAAAATACGATAGGGTATTTTTTAGCGGGATCAAAGTTTTCGGGCTTTTGCATCCAGCCATCCATTTCAACGCCGTCTTCCGTTTTTACCTTAAAAAACTCAATGTTTGTTTTTGCCTTATTCGGTTCACTTGCTGCTAAAGCTTTAACAACTTTTTCATCGCCTGTAAACGTTTTATGTTCGGGCAGCGATACTACCTCGTTGGTATAGTCTGTATAATAATTGGAGAATTGATGCAAAGCCGCCTTGCCGTTTGGCGATACCGCGTAATTGTGGGTACCGGGTTCATTGGCGGGCGACAGTCTCTCGGCCTTACCGCTGCCGTCCAGTTTGGTGCGGTAAAGATATTTTTGGGTGGCGTTATCCGGCGATGCCATAAAATAAACATAGCCCGAAGCTTCGTCAACCGCGCTGATCTCCATCACATCATAATTGCCGTTGGTTACCAGCTTCTCCGTTTTACCATCGCGGCTAATGCGGTACAAATGCCGCCAGCCGTCTTTTTCGCTGGCCCACAAAAATTCGGCTCCTTTTTTAAACCAGTCCCAACCACCATAAGAATATTTGTCATCCCATGCCGCTAAAATGTCTATCCATGCCGCATCCTTTTCATGGTAAATAACGTTCGACTCGCCGGTGCCAGCATTGCATAGCACCAGGTCGCTTTGGTTTTGCATACGGTTCATGTGCTGAACAATGAGCTCGGTATTGTTAGCCGCCCATTCCATACGCGGTACGTAAGTTTGCAGCACAGGATCGGTGGGGATGTCCATCCATTTGGTGGCGCCGCCTGCCGCGCTGATGACTCCAATTTTATACGGCGACGGCGCTTCACCTGCTACGGGGTATTCTACCGGTTTTACAAAGGGATAGACAGAATCCGTAGTGTTGAGCATTAAATAGTTTTTGGTTTTGGCGGCGTCAATTTGCCAGTAGGCTATTTGTTTGCTATCCGGGCTCCAGCGAAAACCATCCCGGCAAAAAAACTCTTCCTCATAAACCCAGTCGAACGTGCCGTTGATAAGTTTGGTAGTCCCATCGGTGGTAAGTTGCTTTACGCTGCCATCCGTCAATGTTTCCACATAAATATTATGGCCGCTTACATAAGCAACTTTAGCCGCGTCGGGCGAAAATTTGGCAAACATTAAAGACGATTCCGGCAGGTTTTTGCCCAACTGAACCAGTTTTTTGGCTGCCAGGTCATAAACCCAGTAGTCGCCCCGGGTATCATAGCGCCAAACTTTTTTGGCATTGGTATAGATCAATACCTTTTGCCCGTCATCAGCCAGGTAAAAGCTGTTTACCTCAATGGGGTTTTGGCCCTGCGGCGTAAGCATAGCCCTGCTTAATAAGGTTGTTTTTTTATTGGTGTCGCGAACATCAAGCAGCATAACTTCGCCTTTTATAACCCGGTAATACCGGTACCCATCTTTAGCCCAATTGGTTGAAGGTATCTGAGCCGATGCCTGGTGTTGGGTAAGCAGGAACAATAAAAACAGGAGTGTTGATATTCTTAAACAAGTAAATTTCATAGGAATGCTATGTTTAAATAGAGTGATAGGACTGGTTAAGGGCCTGTAATAAATTGCGGTTAAATTAATGATTAGAATGCTAAAATTAAAGTGCCGGTGAATTTTCAAAGAACATTATCTTCAACCCCAAAAAATTGGGGGAAATTCAGTTTTATTTTTTTTTGTATTTATTTGTCGAAAAATAAGGCGAAAAACGCCCTTGAAAACCATACAGAATTGCGGTTTACTACTAAAGATACAAAAAAACACCTGCATTTCAAAATGCCTTGTTCATATAGCCTGTTATAGCTAAAATGCCGCTATAACTTACGTAATACGTCCCAAAAATAACGTGTTAAACCCTACTGGTCATCCAATAAAAAGCAAGCCCGGCGGCAACGTTTCGGGGCCTTAAAACATCGTTTTAAAACTGCCTCATGTTGCCTTATCAGCACCTCATGTTGCCTTAAAAACCTATCATCTCCCCTGCTGTGCTTGTTAAACTGCCTCCAGCCACAATTGATCGTTAAACACCTTTTAAACACAAAAACGGGTCATTTTTACGCTATCACTGCGGTTTAACTATTCAACCCGTTTGATAAGATCCTCAGGCAAAAATTATTTCTCCGTAACGTTATTTCAAGGAAGTCCCTTATATTGCCGCCTGTTTAAGCGTCGGGCCCCTTACGCTCTTAATCATAACCCTGCTGTTTTGTTAATAAATGAATAACATATCACCTCAGCCCGAAACTAAAAGTCATTACGAGATCCTGGACGGTTTACGCGGCGTGGCGGCTATACTGGTGGTTTCTTTTCATGTATTAGAGGCCTACGCCAACGATAACCGTTTTAACCAGCTCATTAATCATGGCTACCTGGCTGTGGATTTCTTTTTCCTGTTATCGGGCTTTGTAGTAGCCTATGCGTATGACGACCGCTGGGGGAAGATGATGCAATGGGATTTTTACAAACGCCGCCTGGTCCGTTTGCAGCCTATGGTGATAATGGGCACTATCATTGGCGCAGTTCTTTTTTATTTCCAGGGTGGGGCAGTCTTCCCGCTTATCGATCAAACACCTGTTTGGAAAATGCTGCTCGTGATGCTGGTTGGTTTTACCATGATACCGCTTACCCCGGGCCTGGATATACGTGGCTGGCAGGAAATGCACCCGTTAAATGGCCCGGCCTGGTCGTTGTTTTTCGAGTATATCGCCAATATCCTTTACGCGCTCATCTTCCGTAAGTTTTCAAAAACAGTACTTACGCTGTTTGTGGCACTATTTGCTTTAATGCTCGTCCGCTACACCGTGATGGGGCCAAGGGGCGATGTTATTGGTGGCTGGAGCGTTGATGCCACCCAACTTAATATTGGTTTTACCCGTTTACTGTATCCTTTTTTCGCAGGTATGCTCTTATGCCGCGTGGGTAAGCTAATATCGGTCAAATGGGCTTTTGCCTTATGTAGTTTGATGCTGGTTATTATATTCGCGATGCCCCGGATCGGCGGCCCGCAACATATCTGGATGAATGGTTTATACGAATCATTCTGTATAATTATTCTTTTCCCGCTCATCGTTGCCATAGGTGCCGGCGGAACCCTAAAGACAAGGGCAGGTATTAAGGTTTGTAAATTTTTTGGTAATATCTCTTACCCTATCTATATCACCCATTACCCGCTCATCTACCTATATACCTCGTGGGTGGTAAAAAATAAGGTGCCCATGGCACTTGGCATTTGGGTTGGGCTGGGCCTGCTCGTGGTAAGCGTTGCAATTGCCTATGCTTGCCTTAAGCTTTATGACGAACCGGTACGTGAATGGCTCAGAAAGCGATACCTGGTGAAAAGGGTCTTATAGCTTTTATCGCCCCGGCTGTCCTGCGCTATCCGAAGTTTGCTATTTCGGACTATTATGCCCGTCTGCGACTACATAAAATCAAAAAAGCCCTCAGAAATTAATCTGAAAGCTTTTGACCTTTTAATTTTGACTTTAAATGTGGTGGCTACAGTACAAATCCCGAACCATTGCCTGCCTGATTTACACCTAATAGAAAAAGGTTTCAGTTATGATCTTACCGTCCTGTACGCCAAAAACGGCAATTTCCGCCAACTGTAACCTTTGGCCATTTTTCAGGGTCATGTCCCTGCCCATAGCTACGCTAAAGTAGCTGCCGCCAACTACCGGTTCGCTGCAAAAGAAGCTGTGCACTTCTGCTATAAGTTCCTGCCTGGCTTTTGACTTTGCTAAAACCGCTTCAATACCCCTGGTTATGGTAGGCACACCCATCGCCAACGCATGTTCAGGTTCGGTGCAAATAATGTCGGCACTATAAAACTGCCCGTAAATTTCTGCCACTTGCCTTTGTTGAAAAAGGTCATAGTAACGGTTCGCTAATTCTTGAGTTGTCATTTTTTGATTATTTATTTATGATTTTAACGATTGGAATTTTTTAGATTAAAGCATTAACTATTTGAAAATGAACGCCTAATAAATTCCCCTCTTGAGAGGGGGCGCGTTCGGCTATGTGGTGGCAGGGGTGTGTTATTTGAGCGATTGGAATAACACACCCCTCCACCCCTCTCAAGAGGGGAATCGCACAGTCCGCCCCCTTTTTCTTTCGCTTTTTCGCTATATTTTCTATTTTTCAATCGCTAAACACGTTATTTATTAATACAAAGTTATCCCGCTTTTCAATACTTAAAGTATTATAAAGTGTTATATATTTGTTCAAACGTATTTATTTTTATAAAATGGATGCTTTAAGTACCATATTAGACACAACCAGGCTTAGAAGTGTAGTTTATAGCAAATTTCCCCTTGCTGCACCGTGGGGGCTTGATATTGTTCAGGATGAAAATTCGCAATTTTGGCGATTGGTGACCGGTAGTTGTACCATTGGCACACCCGACGGCCGTGTTATAGAACTGGCAGAGGGCGACCTGGTATTTGTGCCTCACGGAAGCGCTCATTGGATAGCCGATAAAGCTACAAGCTTACGCATGCCATCGCCCGAATTTGTTAAGGCCCGCAGGGCAGGAATACCTGTTTTTAATACCGGCGGCGAGATAACCACACTTATAGCAGGCCATTTTGAATTTGATTACCAGCCTTTGCACCCTTTTTTGAAGGATATGCCCTCAGTTATTCATATCAGGCAATATGTAACAGAAAACCAGGTCTTACTGAGGCAGGTTACCCAATTAATGCTGGAAGAACTCAATAACGAGAGGCCGGGAAGCAGTGTGATGCTGAAATGTTTGTCGGAAATTATGTTTATTAATATCATCAGGGCTTATTTAGAACAGGCTATGCCTGGTAGCGGTTTTCTTTCTGCATTAAACGACCCGAGGATCAGCAAAGCGTTAAAATTGATGCAGGACTCACCTCAAAATGATTGGACGCTGGGATCGCTTGCATCGGAGATCGGTATGTCACGTTCCGTTTTCTTTAATCAGTTTAAAAAATTAGTGCACGAAACACCGTTGAGCTATCTTACCAACTGGCGCGTAAGGCAGGCCCAAAAGCTATTGTTGACGGATAACAGCAATATATCTGAAATTGCCACCAAAGTGGGTTACCGGTCGGAAGCTGCTTTTAACCGGATCTTTAAATCAAAAACGGGCCAGACACCCGCCGTGTACCGAAGAAGTAAGTCTTTAAAGTGATTTTTTGCAAATGGCTTTGGCTATTATAAATTATGTAAATTGTAAGTTTTGTTTATGTAAATTGTCAATAAATGCTATGTAAATTGTAAGTTGGGCTTATGTAAATTGTCAATAAATGCTATGTAAATTGCTAAATCCCCAGCTGTACGAAGTTTGCAGCTAAACCGCCGGTCAAAAATAGGGCGTTGCACCATTGTTAGGCCTGCCAGGCTCATTTAAACTTGACTTGACTGCTATTTCTGGATAACTTGGCAGCCGCAAATAAAAGACTGCTGCCAAGTTAATTTAACCCGGTATAATATATTAAATGGATACGAACAAAACCGCTCCGTCAATTCTGAACACAAAACAGCATTTCGAAATTCTTGATGGGTTAAGGGGCATTGCCGCCCTCGCCGTTGTAACGTTTCATTTTATGGAATGGGCTTATTCCGATTACAGCAAGAACTTTATCGGGCACGGTTTTTTGGCTGTCGATTTCTTTTTCTGTCTTTCGGGGTTTGTGATCGGCTATGCCTATGACAATCGTATAGTAAAAATGGGCGTTCTCGAGTTTTTTAAATCAAGGATCATCCGGCTGCATCCGCTGGTTATATCGGGTTCGGTATTAGGCCTGCTGGCTTTTTTGTTCGACCCGTTTGGCGGCCATCCCGAATTGTACAGCGCCGGTAAAATCATTTTGACTTTTTTTTGCTCAATACTGCTTATCCCCTTACCTATAATAGCCGATCGTAGTTTTAATCTGTTCAGCTTCAATGCACCGGCATGGTCGTTGTTTTGGGAATATGTTGCCAATATTGTTTACGCGTTTGTGCTTTATAAAATTGGCCGCAGCTACCTGCTGCTGCTAACCATACTCTCGGCGGTGGCTATCTGCTTTGTATGTTACAGTTCGGGCAATTTATTGGGCGGCTGGAGCGGCCCAACGTTTTGGGACGGGGGCGCCCGGGTATCATATTCCTTTTTAGCGGGATTGCTTATTTACCGTTCCGGCTGGATCATCAAAAACAAGCTGGGGTTTATAGGCTTAGCCCTATTATTGTTCGTGGCCTTTATAATGCCATTCTCCAAATGGAACTGGTTAACCGAACCTTTGGTAGTGCTGTTTTATTTTCCCCTGCTTATCGCTTTGGGTGCAGGGGCTACGTTAAAGGCTGGCTTAAAAAAGGTATGCATATTGTCGGGAAAGATCTCCTACCCATTGTATATGACGCATTACGCCGTGTTATGGATGTTCGGTAATTATTACGGCAGTCATAAGCCGGGCACCATACAATTAGCCCTCATCATCATAGCCGCGCTGGTCTTGCTGGTTGGGGCATCGTACCTGGTAATGATCATATACGATATGCCGGTGAGGAAATATTTGAGCGATAAACGAAATAAAAGGCTTGCCCAACAAAAAGCCGGCGGTGTTTGAAACGCCGTTGCAGCTGTCCGAAGTTTCAAAACTTCAATATTGTTCGATAGTAAAATACAAACTATGCTTTATAGGGAAAACAAGGACCAACAGAAGCTATAGAAAAGTTAGAGTAGGGCAAAAAACACGCCTTAAACAAAAAAGCCTTCAGCTTTACGCTAAAGGCTTTCTTATATTGTTTATTTGGTTATCTCCAGGTGGCCGCAATCCAAACAGAGCCGTGACGGTTTTTGCTCCAATG
>JABDBT010000018.1 GCA_013288465.1 Bacteroidota bacterium
TTTTAAGGTACAGCACAATAGTAACGTCCGCAGCCCATTTAACAACAAATGTTCCTAAATAAACCATGGTAAGGCCAATCAATCCACCCATTAAACAAAGCACAATGGCTTCTATCAAAAACTGGAGTAAAATAAAGTAATTCTTCGCACCCAGTGATTTTTGAATGCCTATTATATTAGTGCGCTCTTTTACCGAAACAAACATAATATTGGCTATGCCAAAGCCACCCACTAAGATAGAGAACAAGCCTATTATCAACCCCGCAACATTTACCACTTTAAATAAGATATCTAACTGGCCCGAGAGCATGGTGAGTTTATTTAAGGCGAAATTATCATCCTGGCCGGGGCCTAAACTCCTTATAGAGCGCATCAAGCCTTTTACTTCGCCCTCTACTTCGTCTGACGGGATACCAGGCTTACCTTTTACAATAATTGAAGGGCTGTATTTTTCATTTTGAACATCAACTATGTTATGCGCGAAATTTAACGGCAGCAATACCTCTTTATCATTTGATATGCCCAGCATATCTTTTCCCTCCTTAGCAAATATGCCTATTATGGTAACATACCTACCCATCACCTTTATCTGTTTCCCTAACCCTGTACCATCCGGAAATAAATTATCATTAATATCGTAACCAATTAAAGTAACAGGCGCGCCTGTTCTTGACTCAATATCTGTAAAATAACGCCCCTCCTGCAAATCGAAATTCCAGGTTTTATTATGATCCTGGGTAACGGCATCAATTTGCGCGCCATCAACAGTATTGCTTTGGTATTTTATGGTGCGGTTATCAATGCTTATTTCATAAGATATGGCCAAAGCGGTTTGGCTGCGCCTTTGCAGTTCCTGGTAATCGCGCAGTTTCGAAACCGGGCGCTGCATATATTTCCACCAGGGATATTCACCTTCCGAAACCCAAGGCCATTTTTCAACATAAATACTGTTGCTCCCTAACTTGTTTACACTGTTTTGCAGGTTATCGCGCAGCGTATCAACTGCCGAAAAAACAGCGATAATGGTAAATATACCTATGGTAACACCCAATAATGACAGTAGTGTACGCAGCCTGTTTTGCCTTAAAGCATCATAAGCAAACAAAAAGCTTTCTCTGAAAAGTTTTAAAAATATCATATCCTGTTAATTACACCGGTTTATTATGATTTCACAGGCAGGTAAACCTGCTTAAAAATAGCGCTACGTTTTAGATGATAAAACCGCAATTAAGTTACATTTATTTTTAGTTTTAGTAACGACTAAAAAAAGCGGCATTTATACGCTCCAAATCATTACCTTTAAGGTTTGCTATATAAAATTGAGCATAAAATAATACCTTCGGGCCAACTTAAAAACACAGGAATAGCGATCAGTAGCGTATGAAAGAATACAGGGTAATACATGCTTTTGAAAATAAAACCGGGCAAGAGGTTAAAACAATCGACTCGTGGCAGATATTTAAAATAATGGCCGAATTTATTGAAGGGTTTGAAAAATTAGCAAAAATTGGGCCCTGCGTTTCTGTAATGGGTTCGGCACGTACGCCAAAAGAAAACAAATACTATTTATTGACCGAGCAAATTGCCGGCCTGCTAGCCAAACTGGGTTACGGCGTAATATCAGGCGGCGGACCGGGTATAATGGAAGCAGCCAATAAAGGGGCTGCTGAGGCAAAAGGTAAGTCTGTCGGGATAAATATCGAACTCGCAGGCCATAATTATAATAACGAATTCATTGATGCGGATAAGATGCTGGAGTTCAAATACTTTTTTGTGCGTAAAGTTATGTTGACCAAATACGCGCAGGGCTTTATTATAATGCCGGGCGGGTTTGGCACGCTCGATGAATTTTTTGAGGCTGTTACTTTGATCCAAACCGGGAAGATAGCCCGGTTCCCGGTTGTATTGGTTGGCACAGAATATTGGGCCGGGTTAATTAACTGGACAAAAGATAAAATGCTTAGCGAGAAAAATATTAAGGAGGATGATCTTGACTTATTTCGTTTGGCAGATACCGCCGAAGACGCCGTTGACTATATTGATAAATTTTATAAAAAATATGCGCTGAAACCTAATTTTTAACCCGGGTAATCTCATTCAATAACTGAGCCAGCAAGTTTAAACTCGCTTCCGTCAAACAAGCCTTTATCGCTTAATTTTAAAGCAGGTATAACTAAAAGCGCCATAAATGATAGCGTCATAAACGGAGCAGATAGTTTAGAGCCCAACTTTTTGGCCATTGCATCAATATCGGTATAGGCCATTGCGACATCATACCCATCTTCATTGCTCATTAAACCCGCCACGGGCAATGCCAAAACCATTTCGTCATCGCCACTTACACAGCTTACGCCGCCTTGCTGATTGATTATTAGATTGACTGCCTTGGCAATACTCTCATCATCAACGCCAACAACTACAATATTATGGCTGTCATGGGCTACAGACGAAGCTATTGCCCCTGCCGATAAGCCAAAATTTTTGATAAATGCTTTAGCAACAGGCGCATCAAAGTATCGGTTAACAACACAAATTTTTAAAACATCATTAACCGGGTCAGCTGCTAAAACACCATTTTCTGGACTTATCTTTTCTATCAGTTTATTAGTGATCAGTTGCCCGTCTATAGCCTCAATTACCGGTATTGTTCCATCAAATGATGCCGCAACCCGGTAAACAAAATCAGCAGGTGTTTTTTCATTCACTTTAAAATTGTTGATGGTAGCGGCCTTTGAACCTTTAATGTTCGACTTTCCATTTTCGGCAACCATTACACCATCAATATAAGTGCTTACCACCTCAAAGTTTTCAAGGTCGCTAACCAAAATAAAATCCGCGGCATCACCTTCCTGTAATAGGCCAATATCTAATTTATAATGTTCAACCGGGTTAACACAGGCGGCTCGTAGTACTTTAAAAATATCTACTCCCCTATTAACAGCTCTTGTACATAGTTGATTAATATGCCCCGCAACCAAACTATCAGGATGTTTATCATCACTACAAAACATCATCATATCAGGATAATCATGCAACAGTTCAATCAGCGCCTCGAAGTTTTTCGCAGCACTCCCTTCACGGATGATGATCTTCATGCCATGTTTTAGCTTATCCAGGGCTTCGTCCAGCGTAAAACATTCATGATCGTTACTTATCCCGGCATCAATATATTGTTTGGCCTGTTCACCACGCAGCCCGGGCGCATGGCCATCAATTGGTTTACCGGCTTGCTTTGCACTTTCAATTTTGGCCAAAACTTCTTTATCCCCATAAAGCACACCGGGAAAATTCATCATTTCGGTAAGATATTTTATATCATCGCGCTTTAAAAGTGCTGCAACATCACGGGCATCTAATACCGCCCCGGCGGTTTCAAATATTGTGGCAGGCACACAGCTTGGAGCGCCAAAATTAAATTTAAAGGGAACGGTTTTGCCATTAGCTATCATGTACTCCACACCGGCCAGGCCGCAAACGTTGGCTATCTCATGTGGGTCGCTCACAGTGCCTACCGTACCATGCACAACAGCAAGCCGGGCAAACTCGGCCGGAACCAACATAGAGCTTTCAATATGCACATGCGCGTCAATAAAGCCGGGCAATATGTATGGCAATGCTGTGGGGCCAGATATATCAAGCTTTTTTACAGTCAGTATTTTACTATCTGCTACGGTAATGTTAGCGGGGTAAATGGTTTTATTCTTTATATCAACAAACTGCGCTGTAATTTCAAAATGCATCGGCAAAAACTAATGGGTTAAATATTCCGAAAGTACGGTAATTATTATTACAAAAAACAGGCATAGGGAATAATTGCTTGCTTATTGACGCACAAAAAAAAGCAGACAACTTTTTTAGTCATCCGCTTTTTATGTATAAAAGTAACTTATAAATTATTCTAAAACCCCGAATTTACCGGCCTGGAACTCCCTGAATGCTTCCTGTAGTTCCATTGGCGTGTTCATTACAAATGGGCCATATTGGGCTATTGGTTCGTTAATAGGCTCGCCGCTTAACAGGAGCAAAACGCTGTCTTCTGTTGCTTTGATATCAATCTGTTCGCCTTCGTTTTTAAACAATATAAAACTATGCTCATTTATAGCTTCACCATTGACAATAGCGCTGCCGTTAACCACCAATAAAACAGTATTGTGTGTTGTGGGTGTAGAAGTGGTTAACACGCCATCTTTATTCAGGCGGATATCAAACATATTTACCGGTGTAAAAGTACTGGCAGGGCCATTAATACCATTTAATGAACCGGCAATTACATTAACCAACCCGCTATTGCCGGGCAATACCACTTTACCCATACCTGCCGCTGTAATAGGCTGATATTTGGGAGCGGTCAGTTTATCTTTAGCGGGTAAATTAACCCATAGCTGTACCATTTCAAAAGGGCCACCTTTTTTGGAGAACTCTTTTTCATGAAATTCTTTATGTAAAATACCTGCACCGGCTGTCATCCATTGTACATCACCGGGGTTTATTACGCCGCTATTGCCGGTGCTGTCATAATGTTCTACACTGCCTTTGTAAGCAATGGTAACCGTTTCAAAACCTTTATGAGGGTGTACGTCAACACCGCGTATCTTATCCGAAGCGCCAAAATCATATTCGGCATTAAAATCCAGCATCAAAAACGGACTAACCCTTTTTTGTTCTATCTCTCCGTTAGGAAAGTAATTATATACCCTGAAACCATCACCAACCATACCCGGCCTTGCGGGGCGCTGGTATATTTTTTCGATCTGTTTGTTCATTCTGTTTTTTTCCTCTTTTTAATTATCACCTGGTTATTTTCCCTAAATGATACACAAAGATACGCAGGGTATGGGCCAATTATACTTGACATAGGTTAAGAAATAAAGCCGGCAATTTATCGGCTATGCGATACCCCAACGCTACTTTAAAGTTGCGTGGAATCTATAATAATCGGGGTCAATAATATAAGGGATTATTAGTACGGCCAATGCCGCCAGGATAAGGAATAGCAGAATGTATGGAGCATACCGGTAAAAAAACTCATTGCATAGGGACACGAACATCGATAAAAATTTCATTCCAAATAAGCTTAATGCGGTAACCGGCTTAAATTTAACAATAAAGATCTGTACAGGTAATTGCCCGACCTGTTTTTGCCCGGATTTTTTTTCAACAACACCATTTTTTTAAACAAAAAACTTACCTGACAATTGTCAAACTACCCGAAAGAAGCGTACAGCCTGTGCCCAGGTTAATAATGTAATAATAGGTGCCGCCGGGCAGCGCTTTGCCGTTGCGTGTGCCATCAAACGGTTTTGCATAATTTTCAGACAGGTAAACCCGCTGCCCGTAACGGTTAAATATTTGCACCAAAACGGTGGTATAAGCCTCCAGTCCGTTAATTTGCCAATAATCATTTATGCCATCGCCATTGGGGGTAAATGCATTGCTTGCGGTTATGGGGTTATTGGTAACGGTAACTAAAACGGGTGTTCGGGCACTTTCGCAAGCGCCGGTTAACTGGCTAATGTAATAATAGCCCGTTGCTTTTATCTTTGTGATAAATACACCTGATGATTGGTCGTCTAAGGGCGTAACGCCTGTAGCGCTGCTATATAACCTGTACCGGTAGCCAGTAACCGGGTTATTTACCCGCAATACTGCTTCATTACCGCAAACTTTAACATTATTGGCAACAGGCGCGGCAACAGCGGTAGTTACTTCATCAATGGTATAAGTTTGCGTGGTTAAATCGCAGGCGGTTGTATCAGTGATGTTTAAAGTATAAGTACCACTGCCCAACCCTGTTATATCCGCGCCGGTGCCAACGATATTTCCGGCGGAGTTTTGCCAAACATATTTATAAGGCGGCCCGCCACCCGAAATTTGGATATTTTTGATACTGCCGACGTTCAAGCCGCAATGGTCGGGGTTAATTTGTTCAGAACCCGGGGTGATGATGATAGCTTGTGCAGTTATATCGGCAATAATAACCGGGCCGTAAGTATCTGAACAGTTGGCGCCTGTCAGTTGCAACGAATAAGCTCCTGCTTTTACATTGGTTAAATTAATATTGCTGCCAACTACCTTTCCATTAGCGTCAAGCCATTGCACCGATTTAACATAAGCATTGGCAACCAAACCCATTATTGACCCATTACTACCATGACACAAAGCATTGTTTAAGATTTTGCTATTGTCATTTACCAATGGCCGCGTATCATCAATAGTATAGTTACCTGTACTTTTTGTACAGCCAAATTGACTGACCACCAGCTGGTACAAACCCGCAGGCGCGTTTAAAAGTTGCGGGCTATTGCTTACTACTGCGCCCTGGCTATTTACCCAGGTTGCCTGGTGGCCGTTTACAACAACAGCGCCCGTAATACTGCCCTGCGATGTACAGGTAACCGGCAATATTTTGATACTGTCGGTATATATACGCGGATCAGTAAACTCTGAGCTTATGCCATTAAGCGTGGCTGATGCCATTACCCCGTACCCGCTTAAAAGCGGGGCATTGTAAACCCAGTTGCCGCCAGCATCGGCATTTACCGAAGCAATATAGGTTTTAGGCTGACATTGCGTGCATTCTAAATCGGTATAAAACAATTCAACCCGGGCATTTGGCCTGGTAGTGCCGCTTACACTTGTGGCTGTTAAATTATCGAGCGTGGCCGACATGGGTTTGGTATTGTAGGTTGTATTTGTGTATAAAAACGGAACATTGTTATTACAGTAAAATGAGTTATGCGATAATTCGACGGTAGTTGCCGCTTGCGCCTCTATTACCGCATCGCCGTTCATTATATTAGAAGGAGCTTGTACAGCATGGGTGAAAATATTGGTTTTGGTATTATCGATGCCACCTACCAATACCGTTCCTTTTAAATTGGTTAAGCTTAATGCCGTACCTATGAGCGATAGCGTTTTACCCCCATCGGGCGATATGCCGAAATAATTGCTTTGAATTTGCAGGTTAATATTGCTAAAATTGAACACAGAAAGCTCTGTACCAAACACATTATTTAACACCGAAACCTGCGATACCTGGTTACTTGTGGTAGCATTTGACGTTAAATAAACCTGTGAGCCCGAGCTGTTTATTAAACTGTTTTGCAAATAACTAAGATCGGCGCCAAAAACATTGTTTTGTATTAAAATGCTCGTCCCGTCAAAATACGGGTTGCACCCGGAAGTACCCTCTATGGTATTTCCTTCGGGCAAAGTAACCCCGCCAATTACGGCCTGGTGAACATAAGATAAGTTAAAACCCTCCTGAACCGAAACGGCAATAGTAATGCCGTCCTCTTTAATGCCCAATAAATTGGCTTTAATTTCGCAGTAAGCAACGTCACTGGTAGTTTGTTGCGCCCCACCTATAGGTACATTAAGTACCCCGGCTCCGTTATCATAAAAAACATTCCCTTTATTCACCGCGCCAATGATCACTTTGGAAGACTTACCTTCTAACGATACCGCTGCGCCGCCGAAATAATAGCCGCTGGCGATGTAATCAAAAAAGTCCCTTACAATCATTCCGTATATTTCAAAATCGTCAGCGTTCAATACCTCAAAACAATAAGGGCTTATCGCAAACCGCCCAAATCCCTGTACAATTACCTTAGCCCCATTAACGGATAGCTGCGCCCCCGGTTGTGTGGTACCATCAATGATCATAGATGAATTAATGGTTGGCAGCGCCGTATTTATGGTGATAGTTTGGGCGGCCGCGCCAACGCCCGGAAGATTAAAGTAAATATAATTTATCCCTGTACTGCCATTGGCGGCAGCCTGTGTAAGCGCGTCGCGTAAAGTTCCTGTACCGCTATCTGCATTATTTGTTACCGTATAAATGGCAGCATGTAAGGCCATTGTATGCAGCATAATACAGGCTAACAAAAGCAACATGAACCTTTTATAACGCATATACTTACCGGCTTACTTTCATTTGAAGTAATATTTTAGGGATGCCCCCATAATACACCAATGTAAATTACTGATTAGTTTACTGATACGCAATTTACCTCAACATTTATACTGTTTTATCTACGGTAACGTTGCCCTACGCAATACTTTAAATCATCCGGCACAGTTAACGTAATGATTTTATAACCTAATATTAACAATGCAGTAGCTAAGTTTGAAACTTCAAATTACTTGTACTTTATGCTTTTTATAAAACCCCTTAAACGCGCCAGGCCATTATCAATTTTGGCTGCTTTTTTATTTTTAGTATTAAGCGGGCTTAATAGTTATAGCCAAAAAACAAGTAATACACCCATAGTTAACCTGGTTTTTACCTCTGATGCGCATTACGGAATTACGCGTGCAAAATTTAGGGGAGATACTAATGTTACCGGCCATATTGTAAATACCGCTATGGTAAATCAAATAAACACCCTGCCTTATTTGACGCTACCTACAGATGGCGGCATTAATGCAGGTAAACAAATAGACGCCATAGATTATTTGATAGAAACCGGTGATATTGCTAACCGTATGGAGATACCGATTCAAAGCGCGGCCGAATCATGGGCGCAGTTTGAAACCGATTATATGCATAACCTTAAATTAAAAGGACATAATGGTTTAGCTGCCCAGCTATTATTAGCGCCGGGGAATCATGATATTTCAAATGCCATTGGTTATGCTAAACCAATGAAGCCTTTAACCGACCCTACATCAATGGTTAAGATATATAACCTGATGATGAAGCCAAAAACCCCAATGACCAACGAGGCTTATAACTATGCAAACGATAAGATCAATTACTCGCGTGATATTAAGGGCATACATTTTATGTTTATTACCTTGTGGCCCGACTCGGCCGAGCGGATATGGATGCAAAAGGATTTGGAAAGCGTACCCGCAACAATGCCTGTTATTATTTTTACGCATGACCAGCCTACCTGCGAAGCCAAGCACTTTACCAACCCGCTGCCGCCGCATAACATGACCACAGCAAACAAATTTGAAAACCTTACTGCCGAATATTATAAAGAAGGAACCAGCGCCAGCAAAGATGATGGCTCAACCGACATTGAGCAACGCGGTTTCGTAAAATTTTTAAAGGTCCACCCCAACATCAAAGCTTATTTTCATGGCAACAGCAACTGGAACGAGTTTTACACCTATAAAGGCCCTGATAATGATGTGAGTTTACCTGTTTTCAGGGTCGATTCGCCGATGAAGGGCAAATACTCGTCGAAAGATGAAACGTTGGTATCATTCCAGCTAATATCCCTTGATCCTGTTATGCAAACATTAACCGTACGCGAATGCCTGTGGAATACACAGCCGCTAAACAAAGATCAAAAGGTTGTTTTTGGCAAAACGGCTTCTATATCGTTAAAAGTTAATTAAAACGATTCTTGTCGGTCATATATCATTAATTAATGATATATCCTATCTTCCTGTTTGTTAATTTTACTGGCATGGAAGAACTGAATGTATTCACTGTCACCGCAGCCATTGCCGATCCGGTGAGGTTAACCATAATGATGTACCTTATGCACAGCCCGGCTTCGGTAACCCAAATCATGCATCACCTGGATGCTCTGCAAAGCAATATATCCAATCATTTGGTTATCCTTAAAAAGGCAGGGTTAATAAAAAGTACGCCAATGGGCAGGCAAAAAATATATGAACTCGCTAATCCGCAGGCGGCCCAGTTAATTGAGCTTTTAGTAAGTATGCAGCCAATTACCCCAAAAAAGGAACAAGAAATTAAACCCATACAGTTTGCCCGTACCTGTTATGACCACCTGGCTGGTAAGCTTGGTGTTGCCATTTTTGACGCGCTGATGCAACAAAAAGCTATTCAATACCCTGCCGGGGCAGGTATAGAAGACCGTCAATTCTTTTCGGCGGAAATTGAATTGGGGGCGGATGCTGATGATATTTTTGGCAAACTTAATGTTGACCTGCAGTTATTAAATGATACCCGCAGAAGATTTGCCTTTGGCTGCCGCGACTGGACAGAGCGCACACCTCATTTAGCTGGCGCTTTAGGCGCTGCTTTATGCCATTCGTTTTTTGAAAACAAATGGATAGCACGAAAAGACACTACCAGGAGTATTGTTTTAACCACAAGCGGCAAGCAGGAATTGAAGGGTTTAATTGGATTAGAACTAGCCTGAATAAGCGATTTTTACCTATCCGATAAATCAAAAATCATCTATCTATAAATTCCTCATCATTAAATGATACCTTTACCCTCCACGCATGGAAGAAAGAAAATATTTAATGACCTGGAAAAGGTATCTCCCCGTCATCCGTTTACATTTGAAAAAAAGCCTTACTGAAGATCAAAGTTTTAAACTGAATATCCAAGACTTTGAATCGGCCGGAGATAGAGGAAAATCGGGCTATACCTTTAGTTTAGCTATGGACAACGGTAAAGTGACCAATAATATCAGCGGATCGGCAGTAGCCCGCGATCTTTATGAGGCGCTAAAATCTGATGAAACTGTTAAAGCCATGCTCCAGGATAAAAGCATCAAAATAAGCGTAGGTAAAACCTTTGTGCTGAGCATAAAAACCAGTTATATTTCGGCCTATAAATAGAATAATTAACCCGTTTAGTGATCAATAGTGACTCGAGGCGGTTTAACATGTATAGCAGGTGTCGTTATAGTGTTTTAAGGCAACTGGAGGTGCAGTTAAGGCAACATGAGGCAGCATTAAGATAATGTTGTAGAGCCTTAAAACGTTGCACCGGGCCTGTTTTTAATTGGAAACTGGTAAGGTTAAACGCGCTGTTTTGGAGCCATATTGCTTAGTTTAAAGCAATATTTTAGCTATAGTTAGCTATATGACCAACGCATTTTGAAAAGCCGGTATTTTTTTGTATCTTTAATAGGAAACTGCAATTCTGCGAGTTTCCTATGGCATTTTTCGCCTCATTTTTCAACAAAAAACATAAAAAAAAATAAAACTGAATTTTCTCCAGTTTTTGTGGGTTGACGATATCGTTCTTTGATACTATTTATATACTAAACGTGTTATTTTACTACCTTTATTCATTCAAATTTTTTAACACCGATGAATAGATTAACACCATTCCACGTAGCCGTACCTGTTTATGATTTGGAGGAGGCCCGTAAATTTTACCGGGAGGTATTGGGCTGCGCCGAAGGCCGCACCAGTGAAATATGGGCTGATTTTAACTTATTTGGCCACCAGTTTGTGATACATCTTAAACCCAAACCGGCCAACGGGACCCAACACCACTTTAACCCGGTTGACGGGCATGATGTACCTATACCCCACTACGGCGTAGTTTTAGAATGGGATCATTGGCACCAACTTGAAACCCGACTGCGGGAACATAACATCAAATTTATTATTGAACCGGGCATACGCTTTGCAGGAAAAACCGGTGAACAGGCCACTATGTTCTTTTTAGATCCGTCAGGCAATGCGCTTGAGTTTAAGTCTTTTAAAGATATGGGGCAGTTGTTTGCGGTATAACGGTAATTAAACTTATACCTGATCTTTCTTATTTTTATAAATAATGAGTGCGTATATGGGTATCCCTGCCATCAGCAGCAAAAAACCTAAATATACCGCTTCTCTACCCGTACCGGCAATGGCCCATAACGAGTAACTGAACGACAGGATAAAAAGCACAATAGCCGATAACCACCCCGCTGCCTTTAAACTCACCTTTTCAATCCTGATAATAATATAAGCCACAGCCGAGAAAAGATAAGGGATAAGCACACTTAATAGGGATAGCAGCAGCAAAAACTTAAACTGTTCAACCAACCCCTTAGCGTAATTCATGCTCATTAAAACAGAAACCAGTACGCTGCTTACCAAAATACCTACGTAAGGCACGCCCTGCTTATTCTTTTTAGCAAAAACAGCCGGGAACAGTTTATCTTTTGCTATGGCATAAGGTACCTGGCCCTGTATTAACGTCCAGCCGTTTAGCGCGCCAAAAGCGGCAATAGCCATACCCGCGCTTACCCAATAACGGGCGGCAGGCCCCCACATAATAACAGCGGCGTCTGCATAGGGCGTAACCGAGTGTTGCAATTGATGTGACGGTATAATACCCATTACACTCGCGCTCCCTAAAATATAGATCACTGTAGTTACCAGTAAACCCAGCATGGTAGCACGCGGAATTGTTTTTTCGGGATTAATAACACTCCCTGCCGGTATGGTAGCGCATTCAATACCCACAAAGGCATAAAAAGTAAAACTGGCCGATGCGGTGATGGCCCCAAAGGTGGAGTTACCGGTTAGGTTAAACGGATGAAAATTTGCCAACCGTATAAAAAACAAGCCGCCTACTGCTACCAGTATAAGCGGCACCAACTTTAAAATGGTGGTTAGCAACTGCACCTTGCCCGATGTTACAATGCCCCGTGTATTTATCCAGGTAAGGAACCATATAGCAATTAACGCGGTTGAAATAGCGGCCAAACTGCTTTGTACTATTACCGGGAAAAACGTACTTAAAGCGCTTACAAATGATACAGCTATTGATGCTATGCCACAGATGATACAGATATAATATCCCCAGGCCACCAAAAACCCGGTAAAGTTTCCTAATGAGTGGTGTGTGTATGCGTAAGGGCCGCCGGTAACATCGGGCAGTAGCTTGCTGAGGTTAGCAAAAACTTTAGCTAGCAGGAACGCGCCTACCGACGAAAACACCCAGCCTAATAAACTGATACTGCCATACGAAGCCAGCGCGGCGGGAATTAAAAACACCCCGGCCCCTATCATATTGCCCACAACCAGCGAGGTGCTTGTCCATAAGCCTAATTTGTTTTTTTCGGATGGGGGCATAGTTGTGGCCGGGATATAGGTTGCTTTGGATTATAAGGCGTAATTTAACTTATTAATTTTAATCAAAGCAATCCCCGTTGATATTGCTGCTAATAATGAGAGCGCGCCCGGAAGTACGAAAAAGCAAATGTATTCAATTATTGCCAGCGCCAATAGGAACAAAAATAACAGCAACGCCACCTGCTTTGTTAATGGCTGATTGCTTGCATGGTTGGAAAGCACCCATAGCAAAGCGACAACAAACAGCAATACGCATATCAGGATAAAACCATAACCCGAGTAAAACATAGCAATAGTTGCCGACCTTCCCATAAACTCAAAGTGTTGGTTGATCATACCTTGTACAACTTTTGCAACGGCCGGGTCTGGGCTGTCTTTCCAGGTTAACGAGCCAATAGTATGGCCAATAGTATGCAGCAACATTAATATTGATGCAATACGTAATAGTAATTTAGGTTTCATTTGATGATTGGTTTGAAATGAGAGTCAAGAATAAGGAGCCAGGAATCAAGATAAAAAGCAAGCTTATTATTTATTATTTTATTATGTAATCCGCTTAATTTTTTTCTTTTATTAATTTCTTCCCTGCGTTGCTATTTTGGTTCTTGACTCTTGGTTCTTAATTAACATTTACAATTCCCAATACTGAAAATCTTTATTCGGGAATATCGATTTTGGTATCATACCATTTACCCCAAAGGTTTTATCAACCACCTGCGTTACTTCAAAATCAACCCCGGTACTGCAAATAGACAATGACTCATTAAAGGTAAATTTAAGATTATCTTTAATCAAATTTACAGCTTCCCTTGCGGCATTTTGCATAGCCTTGTTCAAATCTGGGTCGAGCCCAATAGCAATTAAATGGGTGGGCGACTCGGCATAAACGGTTTTAATATGAATATCCTTGCGTACAATAAATTTAGCAGTAAGCGTAAGTGATGCTTCAATGGCCACGCCGCTTATTTCGCCGGCGCCTTGCGCTGCATGGCAATCGCCGGTGGTAAACAACGCGCCTTTAACAGATACCGGCAGGTAAAGTGTAGCACCTTTAACTAAATGTTTCAAGTCGAGGTTGCCGCCGTAAAATCCGGGAGGAATGGAGCTAACCCTTTTCATTTCGGGCGGGGGCGATACAGCCATAACGCCCATAAACGGGTTCATGGGTATTTCTACACCCTCTTTAAAACTGGCTGTTCGTTTTTTTCGGTCAATTTTATATTTATAAACAAAGTTTTCGCGGGTGGTTACCTCATCGGGCAGGGCGCCGCCTTTGGGCCAAACGGCATTTACGCCATATCCGCTGCGCGGCACAACATCCAATATGCGTACCTCAAGGGTATCGCCGGGCTCTGCACCTTCAATATAAATGGGGCCGGTAAGCATGTGCCCGGTTATTCCCGTAGGCTCGGGCTTAACGGTCTTATAAATTTCAATAATATCCTTAGCCTGTTCATCAAGCGGCAGGTTGTTTGCTTTAAAAAACGCTTCGGGGTCTTTACGGCCAATACCAGTGGTATTAATGGTTTGTATCTCTACAATATCACCATCCTTTACCTTAGCTACCGGCGGCACATCAAAACCATAATATCCCCAAACCATGTTTTCGGGTATCGATCGTACCACATGATCGGGCTTAACAGGCGAGCTTTTTTTTGCGGTTTCATCAACCCGGTTTACGCTTTTATCCAAAGCAAAAGCACCGGTAGCCAAGCTGCTTAATGATAAAGCGGCAATACTGCCTTTAGCCGCGGTTTTAAAAAAATTGCGGCGCTGATTATCCTGGTTATTAACGGGTTTGCTGGTAGCCATAGTGCGTTGAATGATAATGTGATACAATTTTACTAAAATAGTAATTCGTTATCATTTTTCTAAACGGGCTGCAGAAATAAAATACATGGTTAACTGGTTACGCAACATCGCACAAAAGCTTATAAAGTCGAAAAAATATCTTTATATATTTTAAACATTTTTGGCATATATCGTATTAGCTTTATATAAACTTAAAGGAGGCACAATTATGAAGTATGCATTTATTATGGGCTCAAACGCCTTTATTGTTCCGCATGGCGTTATCAGCTATTCAGATAGCCAAGGTTCGAAAGAAATATTGAGGATAAAATCAATTTATCATGATGATAAACCCGGCTCCTACTTTTCGGTTGATTTAGATATTACCGACGACAATGGCAACGAAATTAAGCTGCGGGATAATAAAGCTGAAGGTAATACCAGCTTTAAAATTAGGGAAGAGCGTAACAGCATACGCGTTTTAAGGGCCGATGGCTCAATAATTATTAATATACAGCAAATGGACGATCATTCGGCTATGGGTTTAGAGCATAACCTTACTGCCGAACTGGAAATAAGCATGCCCGTTGCAGCAATAAGGATATTCGGGGAATTTAAAGCTGGTGGCCTGCATATATCAGCCGAAGGCGAAAAACTGTTTATTAATAAAAATGGTTATGCTACCGCTGGCCTGCACGGCAGAGATCAGCTGTTTTTTACCCCGGAAGGCATCAAATTATAATAAAATAATGGCAAATTTCCAGGAAATTATAGCGTCAGAAAAACCGGTGTTGGTTGATTTTTCGGCCGAGTGGTGCGGGCCGTGTAAAATGATGCCGCCTATTTTACAACAGGTTAAACATAACCTGGGCGATAAGGTTACCATTATTAAGATAGACATCGATAAAAACCCGGCGGCGGCCAATGCTTATAAAATTCAAAGTGTGCCAACGCTGATTATATTTCAAAACGGGCAATCAAAATGGCGGCAAAGTGGGGTTATGCAGGCAGGGGAATTACAAGAAATTATTACGCAATATTTGTAAAATCAACTAATCAGCAATCACCGATACCGCTGCAAACTGCTAACCCCCAACTGCAAACTCATTTATACCACGCCATTAACAGCAGCACCATTTGATTATAGGTTTCTAAACCGTGAGGCTGGTTATTGACCTTTAAAAAATCATCATAAAAAATGCTGCTTAACACGCCAACATTACTCCTAAACTTTACCCAGTACAAGCGTTGCATTTTAAAATCATTACGTACAGCAGTGGATATATGTGTTTTCATTTCGTTGTTGGCTGTAGTATCGCGGTAACGGAGGGCGTGCATACACTCATCAACTCCCAATTGGTAGGCCGAGTAACGCAGTAACCTGTCGGCAGACCCTACTCCTGCCAGGAAACCGGCAAAATCGGCTTCATCTTCGGCGCCGTAACCCATCTGGTGCGACATTTCATGACAGGCCACCACAGGACGTTCAAAATACGGCATCTGGTAGTTTAGTTGCGCCTCGGTAGTAAACGGGTTATAATACCCCGAAGTGCCAAGGTAATTAAGCAATGGCGTGAGCAATGATGGCTTTATCCGTGGGCTATAGGTGCGGAAATTTACAGAATCGGTTGACAATTTTAGTACGGCCTTTACCGCTGTTTGGTAAATGGCGCTGTTGCCTTGCTGAAGGTCGGCTGTAGTGATCCTTGCACGGCAGCTATTGGCACTATCGATCAGTTTACGGGTTACTGCTTCCAGATGGGCGGTTGTATAATTGGTATCCCGAAGATTCAATCGCTCGCCTGCTGGTGGCCTGAAATAATTCATGCCCCAAAACAGGTAAAAAACCAGTATAGCCGCCTGTACCCCAATAACCAATCCCAATAAAAAAACGCCCGATCGCTTAAATTCTTGTTTAAACAGCAGTCTGATGAGTTTAATTACCGCATAAACTAGATAGCCAATAACCCCTATATACAATACGTCGCCAACGCTAAACGGGAATATATTAAGCACGGGGTGCAGCACATGGCAAATAACAGGGTATAGCCCTTCAGAATAATAACGTTCAACTAAATGTGGGTGGCCCGCCAACAGCATCAGCAAAAAAATAGCCAGGGCTAAAATCGCTATGGCGATTATCCGGGCCTTCACTGTTTTTTTGCTAAACACATAACGCATAATTACAAATATAAGTTTATGCACAAAAAAAGCTCCCGGGTAAATCAGGGAGCTTTTATAACTTAATGGCTAATCAAGAGTCAAGATATTAGAGCCAAGAATCAAGATAAAAGAGCAAAAAAACGAGCTTATTATTGAATTATGCCAACGTAATCTGCTTAACTTTTTATAGATTTTTCCTGAACTATTATTTTCCTGGTTCTTGACTCTTGGTTCTTGGCTCTTGATAACTATTTAACAGAAACCGGTATTTCCACGTCTTCCCATACCAGTGCGAAGCCTTTTTTGTTCATAGTATAAGTTAAACGCTCGGTAGGGCCTGTCTTTTTAGGTTTAATAGTTACCACCAAAACATCTTTTGCCGGGTCGTCATTAGCCGAGTAACCCCTGCTGTCGTTAGCATCTTTTTTAATACCCCATTGGCCAGTTTGTGAATTGAAGATTATCTTCCATTCTTTTTCGCCGGGCGTTGCAAATAAGCTGTACTTGCCTGCAGGTAATACTTTGCCTTCAACCTTAATGTCCTTGTCTGTTGTAAATGTGGTTGATTGGTTGGCACCCGCCCGCCATGGTTTATCATAAGGCTCAATAGCCCCTAATATTTTACGGCCCTTTAATGATGGCGCACCATAGTTAATGCTAACCATTGCTGCACCAATCATCCCGCTTACGCTATCGCGCGGGCTTGCCGGGGCCTTTTTTGTAGTTTGCGCGCTGGCTATACCTGATACTAAAAAGGCCATTGCAACGAAAGCGATGGCCCCAAATTGAAATACTTTTTTCATAATGTTTTATTATTGGTTTTGTTACTATAAAGATAGCTTGAAATTTGATTTGTTACATTATTTTTGAAATTAAATAAAACCAACCAAAACGCCATACGTTATATACTTGAAATCACATTGCAGTTAGGAATTGACCGAAAGGTTAAACAATTGTTGTGAGTTTTGGCCCCTGTCGCGAGGCGGGGGCTTTTTTGTTGCTATCCCAAAGCAATATTATTGCGCACCAAACAATCAAAAAACTTATTATTACACTTTATTTTGATAGATGAAGGATAAGATCAAACTATTTTACCTGGTGTTGTTTGTATTGGCGTTGCTCGTTAATTTTTCGGGCATTAATGCCGGTTTTTTTACGGATGATCCGGGCCTGTATGCCTCCATTGCCAAAAACCTGCTTTACAAAAAAGATTTTTTTCAACTGTTTACCTACAACCAGGACTGGCTGGATAAACCACATTTCCCGTTCTGGATGGTATTTTTAAGCTTTAAGGCATTCGGTATTAGCGTATGGGCCTACCGCCTTCCTGCACTTTTATTCTTTTTATTAGGCTTATTATATACCTGGCTTTTCACTCGTAAATTCTACGGTACAGAGATAGCCATGATAGCCGTGCTCATATTAATGACCGCGCAATACGCCCTAATGGGCAATACCGATGTACGTGCTGAACCTTACCTGCTGGCCCTGGTTATAGGCAGTATTTATCATATTTCGCGCCTCGAAGGGCGGTTTAGTTTTACCCACCTGCTGCTGGCAGCACTGCTTACGGCCTGCGCTATCATGACCAAAGGCATATTTGTAATAGTAGCTATTTATGGCAGTTTATTAGGGCAGCTCATCTTTCAAAAAAAACTGCGGGATTTGTTTAGCTTTAAATTCATCGCGCTATACCTGCTCACCTTTATTTTTACGCTGCCCGAGTTTTACGCCCTGTACCTGCAATTTGACCTGCATCCCGAAAAAACGGTTTTTGACAGGCATAATGTATCGGGCATTAAATGGTTTTTATGGGATAGCCAGTTTGGGCGTTTCGTAAACAAAGGGCCAATCAGTCAAAAATCGGGCGGTGATGTGTTTTTTTATTTACATACCCTGTTATGGGCATTTGCCCCCTGGTGCCTGTTGTTTTATTACGCCGTTTACAAACGGGTAAGGGAAGTTTTCAGCAACAAAAAACCTGCAGAGTATTATACTATTAGCGGCGGGCTGTTATTACTGCTGCTGTTCTCGCTATCCCGTTTCCAGTTACCGTTTTATACCAATACCATTTTCCCGTTGTTTGCCATTATAACCGCACCTTATTGTTATGTGCATTTGTCCCGGTTTGGCGCAAAATTCAGGCTGGTAAGCCAGTGGGTATATATTATTTTATTCCCGGTAGCTATTGTGGTGGTTAACTACTTTTTGAAACCCGCCGGTAACTTATTTTTCATTATTGATGTAACAGTATTTGCGCTGCTTATTTTATGGATAGCTACTCAAATTAAATCCGCTCAGCAAAAGGCTTTCTTATTAAACTGTACGGTGGCCCTGTTTGCTAATTGCTATTTAAACACCGTAGTTTATAAAGAGTTAGTTGCTTATAACGGACAAGTTACGGCTGCCCGATATATTAACGATCAAGTTGCGGCCTCCTGCCCTGTTTATTCACTGAGGGAAGAAAATAACGTTTTCCAGTTTTACACCAACAAGCCGGTTGACTATATCCAGCTTAACCAGTTTAACAGTTTTAAACCGGCCGCAAATTCGGTCTTTTACGCGAACCAGCGATCAATGGATTACCTTATTCAAACCCATGCCGGTTTTAAGGTTATCCAATCTTTTCAAAACTACCCGCAGGAGCGTATTTTGCTTGACTTTATTAATAAGGCAAACAGGTACAAGGTGTTGGATAAGGTTTATTTGATAACGAAGTAATTATCTGAACCATGATTTTTAGGATTAGGCAGATTATCAGGATGCGATAAGCATCAGGAAAATCCTTAAATCCCATGAATCATGGTTCAGACAACCCATATCACCTATAAAATTCCATGAAAACTATTTTTCCAATTAAATAACTGAAAAAATAGTTGTATAACTGAAAAATAAGTTATATGTTTGGGTATGGAAGAATTAACCAAAACCGAAGAGCGTGTAATGCAGATTTTATGGAAGCTAAAAACAGCCTTTGTAAAAGACATTATTGATGCTATGCCGGATGAGCCCAAACCACCATACAATACCATTTCATCCGTAGTGCGCTTGCTGGAAAGCAAAGGCTTTGTAAGTTATAAAGCTTACGGGAAAACTCATGAATATTTCCCGGCCATTTCAAAAGCCGAGTATCGTAAAGAGACATTAAAAAAGATGCTTTCGGGCTACTTTGATAATTCGGCAGAGAGCCTTTTTTCATTTATGCTGAAGGAAGACCAATTGAGCGAGAAGGATATCAATAAAATCAAACAGATCATCGATAAAAACAAATAGTTATGAACGCTATCTTATACCTGTTGCAAGTGAGTGGCTGCATGGCCGTGTTTTACCTGTTTTACTATTTAATGCTAAGCAGGCTTACTTTTTTCACCATCAACAGGTATTACCTGCTTGGTACACTGGTTTTAAGCTTTATAATTCCGTTGCTTACTATACACGTTACTCAATATGAGCCGGTAATACAATCGGTGGTGTATCTTCATACCATTCAAAATCTTCAAGATCATAAACAGGTAGTAGCGATTTTACCTACCGCCGCTCCGCAACCCGGTATTAACTGGTTACAGGTATCAAAATTAATATACATGGTAGTTGCGGCCACACTTTTTATGCACCTGCTTATTACACTCCTTAATTTCTTTGTAAAGCTGAAACGTAAAAATGTTAAACGGGTTGGGCATATCCATATTTTACACGGCGGTAAAAAACTGGCAAACGGCTCATTTTTGAATTATATATTTCTGAATGATGATGAGTTAAGCGCTATAGAAATAGAACAGGTTATAGCGCACGAAATGCTGCATGTTAAACTGTTTCACTCTGTTGACCGGATCATTTTCAAAATCGTCCAGATCATATTATGGTTCAATCCTGTAGCTTATCTGTACGCACGATCTGCCGAAGAAAACCACGAATTTGAAGTTGACCGCGAGCTAACCCGTTCGACAAACAAAGGTGAATATGCCAATCTGCTGCTTCACTTATCTGTAGCCGCGCAAGGTATGCTCTTTAATAACTTTAGTACAGCACCACTAAAAAAACGCATCACTATGTTATTTAACAAACCGTCTGCAAATATGAAAAAGTTAATTTATGTACTTATTGTGCCTGTATTGGTATTAAGTTGTATGGCATTTGCCACTTTTAAAAAGGATATTGAAGGCCATAGTATAATTAATAAATTGAGTAAACCATTAGAAGGATTAATAATTACTGATAGAGCGCAAACAAAAGTTCTTCCTTTAAAAATAACAGCGTCGGAAACTGAGCCAAAAATATCACCTGTTTCTGACAATGATAATGATAAAACATTATCTGATGTATCTCAAAAAAACAGCGATACAACAAAACGTTATAGTATTATAGATGGGGTGGACAAACTTGGGCCAAATCCGTTAGTTTTAATTAATGGTAAGGAATATCCATCAAGTATATTATATCAAATAAGCCGCTCATGCATACGTGCAACTGCCATGTATGGCCCGGAAGGGGCTGTTAAAAAATTTGGAGATAAAGCAAAGAATGGTTGCGTGGAAATCACCATTAAAGGGGTTATGACTTATTTGACACAATTTGAGCAGGAAAATATGGCAAAAGAAGCTGCAATTCCTAAAACACAATTCTATGCGCGATTACAACTTAAAGACAATGATGGCAATTTATACGACAGGATAATTATTAATGATGTATCGGGTATGGCCTCGGGTTATGCCGAGATAACCCATAATGCCAAAGTTGCGTTTTTTATTGACAAAGACTTTTATAATGAAGATGCTTTCAAAAAAATGCCGCGTGAAAAACTTGCTTCATTTACAGGTGAATCAGGAATTAGATGCCTCGATCAAAAAAAATACCCAAATGTTAATTTGCATGGATATGGGGCGATATTCACTTTCCGAATAAAGGGAGTGCCTCCTGAAATGGAAAACGACAACTATCACTGGGAATTACTTTTACCCAAAAATGAATAACCATTAAGTATAAGCTCCTCCTTTCATCCCATCTTCTAATTGTTTCATCCCATTTGTTCAACTGCTAACCTATGGCCGCATATCTTGCGGCTATAGGTTTTTAAAGCCAACTGTTAAAAAATGTTAAACCGCTTTAACCACTAAATTTATAGTTATACTTTAGCTCTACTAAACCCAACTCATGAAAATCAAAATCCCGATTTTACTGGCCTTTTGTTTATTCTCCCTCTCTTTATTAGCTCAAAACACCTATTCAGTTAAGGGCGCAGCAATTGATACAGATTCAAGAATTAAACTTACAAATACAAGTATCTGTGTATTAAACGCTAAGGACTCGATCCTTGTTAATTTTACCATAGCTGCCGAAAACGGCTCATTCGCAATAAGTGGCCTTCCCGCCGGTAAATTCATACTATTGGTTACCTACCCGGACTATGCCGATTATGTAGAAACCTTTACGCTCGACCCCGCAAATGCCGCGCATGATTTTGGCAGTATCCACATGCGCCTTAAATCAAAAATATTGCAGGAGGTGCTGATAAAAGGCGAGGTAAGGGCCATAAAAATAAAAGGCGATACTACCGAGTTTAATGCAAAAGCCTATGTTACACAACCTAATGCAAAGGTTGAAGACTTGTTAAAGCAACTACCCGGCATACAGATAGACAAGGATGGCAAAATTACAGCCAACGGGCAGCCAGTACCTAAAGTGTTGGTGGACGGCGAAGAGTTTTTTGGCGATGACCCTACCCTGGTTACCAAAAACATACGTGCCGATATGGTAGATAAAGTGCAGTTGTATGATAAGAAAAGCGACCAGGCTGCATTTACGGGTGTTGACGATGGCAAAACGACCAAAACCATCAATATCCAGTTAAAAGAAGATAAAAAGGAAGGCGCGTTTGGAAAGCTAAGCGGCGGTATCGGCACCAATGATTATTACGAGGGACAAGCACTTTACAATAAATTTAAAAAGAATAGTAAATTTTCAATTTACGGCACATTGGCCAATACCCAGGCAATTGGTTTAGGATACGAAGACGGCACCAAGGCCGGAATTTATAATGATGATGACGATGAAGGCAATGTAATATTCTCTGACAATGGGAATAATCTGGATACTTTTGATGGCGGTTATTCGGGTAAGGGCCTGCCCGTATCCAGGACAGGCGGCGTACACTACGATAGCAAATCGGCTGATAAGAAGCAATCTATTAATTTGAATTACCGGGTCAGCACTATCGATGTAACCGGGATTACTTCAACACAAACCGAGTCGGCTTTACCTAATGGCGTACTAAATAATAACAGCACTCAAAATTTCAACAATCGTGCGTTTATGCAAAAGGTAGATGGTACATACCAAACGAAAACCGACACCTCAACTACCTTAAAAATAGGCGGCAGCGGCACCATAAAAACATTTAACGTCAATAATAGCTACCAAACGGTAAACAACAATAATGATACGCTGATAAGCAGAAATAACCGTACCGTTACCAATAATGGCACCCAACAACAGTTTGATGCAGGTGGCCTTTTCACAAAAAAGTTCAAAACTCAGCGCCGTACTTTTTCATGGGCGGTGAATGAAGTTTATAAGAAAAATGAAAGCAGCGGCTATCTTAACTCGGAGTTTGATTTTTATAATAAACTGGGCGTGCAGGATAGTGTGCAAAAAACCAACCAGTATAAAACCAGTACGTCGGTTAGTTCAGTGCTAACCAGTGACATGACCTATACCGAGCCTTTGTCAAAATATTTGTCATTGGTATTTAGTTATAAATTTACTTTTAATAATAGCAGTTCAAACCGTCAATCGTTTGATCAATCCGCATCCGGCGCCTATACGCTATTGGATAATACGTATAGCAATAGCTATCAATACAACCAATCGGTAAACGAAGCTGGCACGGTTTTCAATTTCAAGAAAGATAAGACCACGCTTAATTTTGGCACCAAGGCGGCTGATATTGATTTTAAACAGGTAGATGAAATTGCCGGGACAATTTACAGACGCGATTATATAAACTGGTTGCCGATAGCCAGTCTCCAGTATAAGCCTAACAAACATTCAATCTTAGGGGTTTACTATACCGGCAATACGAAGCAGCCCACTATTGACCAGATACAACCGGTTAAAAACAATACCGATCCACAAAATATTACAGTTGGCAACCCCGATCTAAAATCATATTTTATCAATAGCATGAGTATTTTCTATAACTCGTACCAGGCCATAACCGGTGCGTCTTTTAATATTAATGCCAGTTACTCTTCAACTTCGAACCCCATCGTCAGCGACGCACTAACAAATTATAATACAGCCGTAACAACAACGCAGTATATTAACCTAACCAACAAAGACCCTTACAATTACTATCTGCGTGCAGGCCTCAACCGGAAAATAAAACCCCTTGACATGAATATAGGGCTAAGTGGTAATGTACAGGATAACGTATCGTATAGCTTCATCAACGGGGCATTAAACCAGTCTACAAGAAATACCTATAGCGCCCAGATCAATTTATCAGCCAACGAGGAAGATAAATATGATTTCTATTTTTTTGGTGGACCCAGTTACAATTTAAACCGGTTTTCGCTGCAGCCACAAAGCAATAATAACGCGCCGGGTTTTCAGCTTTACAGCGCGGGCGAGTTATTCTTTCCGGGCAAATTTAGGTTGGGGTCTGACATCAATTATAATTATACCGCGAAAACGCAGCAGATAGATGCCAGCCAGCGTACAATTATGGATGTATCTGTTAACAAAACATTTTTTGCGGAAGAAAATCTCAAGGTCTCCTTAAAAGTAAATAACCTATTTAACCAGGATGCAAACTTTAGCCGCAATATAGTGTCTAATACGCTTACTCAAACCACTTCTACCGGCATACGAAGGTATATTATGCTTTCTGTTAGCTGGGATTTTACAAAGTTTGGCACCTCTGCAAAAGAAGAAAACTAAACGATATGAAAAAGATATTTTTAATACTTGCCTTCTTTATTTTCATGGTCGCCCCGCTGTTAGCCCAGCAGGCGCATTTTATTACAAGCGGGACTATTGAATATGAAAAAAGGGTAAATATGTATGCTGTTATTAAAAGCAGCCTAAACCCAAAAAGTGTGTACGATAAAGCAGATTTTGAAAGTTACCAAAATAAGTTTCCGCAATTTAAAAAGCTAAAAAGCACTTTAAGTTTTGGCGGAAACAAAACCTTATTCACCCCGGCAGTCGCCGAAGATAATTCATCACAGTTTTGGTATGATGTGTTTGCAAGCCAGCCAAATATTACTTATTCCGACTTAAAAAGCCGCTCAACTGCTATTTCCAAAGAGATTTATAACGAAGATCTTTTACTGACGGATACCATGCGCAAAATAAGGTGGAAGATAACCGACGAAACCCGCGAAATTGCCGGTTATACCTGCCGCCGCGCCGATGGCATCATGATGGATTCTATATATATTGTGGCCTTCTATACCAATAAGATACCCGTTTTTGGCGGGCCGGAATCGTTTAACGGCCTACCCGGTATGATATTACAAGTTTCGTTACCGCATGATAATATTACCTGGATGGCCACTAAAGTAACCGAAGCTGACGTGCCCGGAAACACGATAATCCCGCCTAAAAAAGGCAAGCCGATGAACAGGAAGCAACTTTATGATGCGGTTAAGATCTTCATGAAGAACTGGGGTAAGGATGGAAAAGTAGAAATGAAGTTGTTTTTGCTGTAAAATTTGAATATGGAACATCGAATATGGAACACCGAATAATGAAGTTACTTCAGCGTTCATTATTCGATGTTCCATATTTCTTTCTATTCACCACTCACCTACCTGTACTTCATTGCAGCCTTATTAAAGCCGCGCCTTAGTATTCCAATTTGGCCGATGGTATAAGCCTGGTGATGATTGATAAAGGCCCATAACCCGGCCAAAGTATTGTCAAACGGGGCAATAGGATGCGGTATGGCAACTACGCTATCCAGCGCCGCGTCAGGCAGGTTTTCTAATCCGGCCCTTATTGCAGGTGATGTTTCGTTCCATTTGTTTTTGATGTCGTCTAAGGTCGGCATTTCGCTTTTAGGGGCGTTACGGTCCGCTTCTGTTGCACCTTCGCCTGACATAAAATGATCAACCCACGGAATTACTACCTGGGCACCCCCCATGCGGACTAAATTGCCCTGCGCCCATAACAGGTGCCCGGCAAGCCATTTAATACTATTCATCGGGTCGGCTACACTTTGGTTAGCTTCATCGTCGCTGATATCCGCAATAACATTGTTAAATAACAGGTTATGCAGGTCATACTGGGCAAGTAATTGTTTTTTTGCTGACATGGATATTGAATTATTGAGTAATTGAATTTATGAATTATTGAGTAGTTGAGTTGACGAATTATTGAATTGATAATTTACCTCACGTTTTCAAACTGTTAGTTGATATAGCCATTTCACCCATGCGAAACTAATCTCTAATCAACTAATCTCTAATCTCTGTCACCGCCCCCATTTATCATGTCCGAAACAACCCCTTTACTATCTTTTCTCTCGCCCAAAAACACACCGGCTAAATGCACCGCTATAAAGGCCAGCACCAGGTACATGCAAAAGCCATGCACGCTTTTAACAGAAGACCGTATAGCTTTATAGGGCGCAAAGAAATCTTCAAACGCCAGGAACAAACCGGTTGTTACCATTATAAGTAGTAGCAGGTAAAATACGGTATAAATAAGTTTTACAACCAATTCATGCGTAGCCTGCTCGCGTTGTTTTTTGGTTGCGTTGAAGCTACCCCAGGCGTTTTTAAGCGTACGGATAAACTTCTGATCAGCCACCTGGAAAAACTCTAAGATGATCCTGAACAATAGCAAGGCAGCCAGCCCATAACCAAAGTAAATATGAATATCCCATACCTTGTCGCCCAAAGCATGGGCAACGGCCTTAGCCTGGTTATCAGTAGGCTGTGCGCCTGCTTTTTGCAGCTCGGTTTTAATAACGGGAGCAATGTTCCTGCTTTTTAAAAGTGTCGAATTTAATAGAACGGTGAGCAATGACCCCGAAATAACCAGCATATTGACCCAATGCCATAAGCGCAGGGATGACGAGTAAGGTTTAATTTTTTCGGAATGTTGTATTTCCCTTTTGGTGGGTTCTATAGTAGCCATATCAATTAATTAAGCGTTCATTTGTGTTGTAACTGTTAATCATACCCAGTTTAATCAAAGCATCAAAGCTACATTATAAGGTACTACATAAGTTGCTGCCAGTTGTTTTAAAACTATCAGCAAACTTTGTAGTAATGTTGAAGATTAAGGTTATCGTTAAAACATTGATGTACTTTAAGATGTCCGCTTCAAAGTTGCTACAAAGTTTGCCGTTATGTTTATTTAAAAAAACAACACATTGAAACTGCTGATCGTTGAAGACGAGAAAGACCTGCGTGAAAATATAGAATCGTATTTTACCGATGAGGGCAATATTTGTGAAAGCTGTAATGACCTTAAATCGGCAATAGATAAGGTAACTATTTATACTTACGATTGTATCCTGCTTGATCTGGGCTTGCCCGACGGGGAAGGGTTTACATTACTAAACTATTTAAAGGCCAACCATAAAAACGATGGCGTATTAATTCTTTCTGCAAGAAACTCTATTGACGATAAAGTTAAAGGCCTGAATGATGGCGCTGATGATTACCTTATAAAGCCTTTTCACCTGTCTGAATTAAAAGCGCGGGTGGAATCAATTTTCAGGCGAAAAACCTTCAATGGTGATAAGATATTAGTTTATGACCTTGTAAATATCGACCTGATTGGAAGAGAAGTTACTGCCAATAATATACCGGTTGAACTAACACGAAAAGAATATGACCTACTTATATATTTTATAGCAAACAAGGGTAAAAGGATTTCGCGAAACGCTATTGCCGAACATTTATGGGGTGATGAGATTGATATGGCTGATAATTTTGATTTCATATATACGCACATTAAGAATTTACGAAGAAAGCTGTTCGATGTTACTAAAAAAGACTACATAAAATCTATTTATGGCATTGGATACAAGTTTTTATAATTTATGAAATTAGCCTATCATTATAATAAAGCCAGTATCATAATTGCCGTATCAGTATTGTTGATAGGTGGGTTAATTTATTATTTTTCCATTCGTTACATCGCCAATGATCAGCTCGACAGGGATCTAACCGAAGAGATTGACGAGGTAAAGGTTTATATTAAC
>JABDBT010000019.1:0-1901 GCA_013288465.1 Bacteroidota bacterium
AAAAATGGCTGTGATCAGTACTCTTTTCATGATAATTGCACGGTTAAGTGTATAAAAAACTCCTTAGCGCTTTCGCGTATCACCAGTTCATGACGTTTTGGATAAAGCAACTGTAAACGCTGTTTTACATTTTCGAGGCCGATGCCGCTTTTATCTTTCTCGGGGTCGTTGCCCGTTTTGGGGTGGATGCTGTTATAAACATCAAAAAGCAGTTCCTTTTCACGGGTTTGCAGGCTTACTTTAATATGTGATGGCTCCCTCAAACTTATACCATGTTTAAATGCATTTTCAACAAAGGGGATCAGCAGCATAGGAGCAATTTGCAACCCGGTTACTTCTGTGTCAATTTCTGTTTGTATCAAAATATCGGGCGAGGTTTGTGTACGCAATTTTTGCAGGTCGATGTAGTTGTTCAGGTAATCAACTTCGCGGGCCAGTGATATTTTTTCCTGTACGTTTTCCTGTAACATAAAGCGCATCATATCGCCCAGTTTCTGTATGCCTTCGCCGGTGCGCTCTGCGTTTTCCTGTAACGAAGTGCCGTAAAGGGTATTGAGCGCGTTGAACAGGAAATGCGGGTTGATCTGCGAGCGTAAGAAATCAAGATTGGCTGACGACCGGCCCAACTCGGTTTTCAGGCCATGCAGCTCTATGTTTTTATCCAGACGGGAATGAAATAGGAACCAGCTTAAAATACCAGCTATTACTCCGATGCTAAAATTAAAAAAGGTTATAATAAATGCGGTTTCTGTTCTGTGAAATAATCGAAGTAAAAATATGGAGATAGGGACGCATGAAATTATTAAAAGGACACCTAATTTTCTCAGAAAGTAGCCCAGGTCTTGCCCTTTTGCTATAACCTGCGGTACAATGTGGTGGGAAGAATTCCAATAAACTATAATACCGAACAACAGCGTTTCGCACCACGCTATTGAAGTTTTGGCATCTAAACTCCTACTCAGCACAAATGCAATTAACCCCCATATACCTAAGGCGATCGAACACTCGCGCGTTAATTGTTTGTCGCCCAATAATGATGGTTTAAAATGTGGCAGTATGGTTAGTAAAATATATTTTATCGCGGTATAAAAACCAAATATGATGAGTACCCAAAGCACATAGATAAATTCCTGCTTGAACAGGTAATTGTAAACATATTGTGTAGTGTTATTTTCGAGTAAATAACTTCTTAACCAGGTATCAGCAGTGCCAAACAGGCAGGCAACAGCAACATAAGTGCAAAAAAGCAGTAAGATGTTAAGTGCAATTCTTTTTCCGCCGATGAGCGATTTAACAATGTAAAAATTAAGCAGGATAAAGCTGGCGTAATAAATAGTGTACAAGCATAATTGCGGAATGAAATAATTTTCGGTGAACGAAAAAGGGGTGTTGTAGCCAAAAAAAAGAGAATTATAAGGCGAATACCCCGAATTTTCATCAATATGCGAGGCTTTTCCTAACAAAATGAATACTGCCAGGACATACATTATTGTTGCCGCCCAAAATTCTATTTTTTCAAAGGTGACAGGTTTTTTTAACAGATCTTTCATAACCGGTTTAAATTATGCTGCAAGGTAAGCGGCAAATGGTTACCTGTTAAACAAGTGGGATGAAATTGGGGAATGATGGGATGAAATGGGCAGGTTTAACCAAGTAAACCCAGCAACTCATTCAATTCATTAACCTTTTCCGCCGAGCCAAGGTGCTCGTATGCGCTAATAAGGTTGCGCAGTACACGTTTAATAATATCGGTATTTGAACAGGGTTCGTAAAACTGCTTGTCGGGATTTAAATTGAGCTGCTTTAAAAACATATCAACATCGCGCCGGCCAAAAATAAAACCTTTGTTAAACGCATTGATATAAAACAGGATACCGCTTTCGAATTCCGATTGTTTCGTT
>JABDBT010000019.1:1911-15859 GCA_013288465.1 Bacteroidota bacterium
GTTTCGTTTCGTCAACGTATGCTAAAATAAAATGCTGCGGCAGGTTTACACCATAAACCGGGATGTCCAGCTTTTGCGCAACTATAGAATAAATGATAGCCAATGAGGTCTGGCTGCCTTTTTTAGTTTCGAGCACCTGGCTCAGGTAACTATTTTGCGGGTCGAGGTGATTGGTGGTATTGCCGCTTAACCCGTGGATATGGTAAAAAACATGATTGATGAGTTTAACCTGCTCGGCCGGGCTGGCTTCGTTCATCATTTGTATCCATATATCGCGTTTTATGGTTTCAATATGGTTGATAACCTTTTGCTCGTCAAGATCAGGGTACTGGTAGCGGTTAATAATGAGGATGCCCTGCAAAAGGTCAAATGAGCCGCTTTGATGCCAAAGTTTGAGGTCGTTTTTTACAATGCCGAACTGTATTTCATGTACCAGGTTGGCAATGCGTTCCTGCTGCACAGGGTCAAAAGCCTCACCAAATGCCGATTCCAAATACTCGATAGCCTCGCTGCCATAAGATAATAGTTTCTCATGTACATGCTCATATATCTCCTGGTCGGGGTCGTCCAGTAAGCGTATTAACGAATTTACTTCTGTCAGATTTATCATGCTGTACTGCTAAAATAGTAAACGTTGCCTACTTTTGCAACCATGGTTAGTTTATGGAGTGTAAAAAATTATCTGCGGCATCGTTTTAAAGCAACAACCAGGCATGGTTTACACTCGCCTTTTGTTTACAGGTTGGTTGATAAAGTTATTTACGATCATGATGCGAAAAAAGTATATCCCGAAATTGGAAAAGTACGCCCCGATGCTAAAAATGCCTCAAAATCGCCAAAATTAGATCAATTGATCTACCGATTAGTGGCCGATTTAAAGCCGGATAATTTAATTGAATTAGGGCAGTTATCGGAAATTACCAAACTCTATTTACAAAAAGCGTCCCCCGGGGCTAAAGTATATAGAGATATAAATAACAGCCCCGCAAAACTGGATTTTGTTTTAATAAATGGCATCGAAGAGGCGCAAACGATAAAATATTTCCAGCAATGCCTGCCCAAAGTCCATGAAAGTACAATGCTTGTCATTAATGGTATTTACCATAACAAAGGCAGTAAACAAGCCTGGACCGAAATTAAAGCCAATCCCAAAGTTGCCGTCACCATCGACCTGTTTTGGATAGGGTTGGTGTTTTTTAGAAGCGGACAGGTACGGGAGGATTTCCTTATCCGTTTATAGTTATGTGCAAATGTGGGGATATGCAGATGTGCAGATTTTTTATTTAGATTTATCACATGGCTACTGATCAATTTATTATATATCAAATGATCGACATCAAAACGGAATCTGCCCAATCCAATAATCAATCCGCACATCTGCATATCCCCGCATCCGCACATCATTACCTCATTCCCACATCTAAAACGCCTGCCCCAACCCGATATAAAACCCGCTTTCCCTTGCCTCGCCAGCCGGTTTTTGGCCAATCCCATAATCCATACGAACGCTAAGGCCTTTTTCAACATCAAAGAAATAACGGAGGCCGCCGCCATAATTGGGCTTTAATTGCGGAAAGCTGAACGTGGAATGAAATACCTCGCCAGTGCCCAAAAAGCCAACAATGCCAATGCGGTCGCTTATACGATAGCGCAGCTCTGTTTGCCCGGCAATAAAATTACGGTCGCGGTAGCGGCCGTTATAATAGCCCCGCATCATTTCGTCGCTGCCCAGTGCTGGTAATAAATAAAATGGCGATTGGTTGCCGGTCAAACTTTGTTCCTGTATATCAAGCCCTAATACCAGCGCTTTGTTAAGGAGGAAGAATTGTGAGTATTCAATATTAAAAAAGCCGCCGGTATAGTTATTATTGCCCAATATGCCCTGCATCATATTATAATAGCTTGATATGATCATGCCGCTGGTGGTATAGGTATTGTTATTCCGGCTGTCATAAGTAAAGCTTGGCCCAACATACAGGCTTGAACCACCGTTACGGTTTTGTACCGCTGTGCTGGTGTTAAATATCCCGGTAGAGTTGTTATCCCGTTCATTATAGTTAAACCCACCGGCTACGTAACCAATGTAAATATATTTACCAAAAAGTTTTTCGCCGTTAAAGCTTAATTTAAACCGTTTTTCATATACAAGGTCGGCATCTGCTATACGGGTATTATTACCTATCCCATAAAAATCAGACGGGAAGTTAATATAGCTGATAGCCGCTGTATAATGAACCTTGTTTTGTGGCACCCAATACGTACTGCTTAAACTAAAACGGTTTTGCCCTTTGGTGGTTATGCTAACGTAACCAAAAATGTTCGAAACCTTGGTAGCATGGTCAACGGTATCCGTATAAAATGAAAGCAGCCCCGCGCCGCCAACTTCGAGGCCAGTTTCGGGTGCCGAGCTTAGTACAGGTAACAAAACAAAGCTGCTTTTCTTGCTGGTATCTTTCTCAAAAAACATTTTGCGCACAAATTTTGGCACCAGGCTTTGCGCCAAAACAGGTTGAAAAGAGGCAATTACGATAAGGGCGGTTAAAAGTTTTTTCATCAACAAGTACAGCCCCTAATATAGGTTTAAAGTATTTGTTTTGGACGTTTATGAGTATAAATAATATCAAAGAACAATTTCTCCAAACCCCAAAAAAATCGGGGAAATTCAGTTTTATTTTTTTTATGTGTTTTTTGTCGAAAAATCAGGCGAAAAATGCCCTCAGAAATCACGCAGAATTGCGGTTTACTATTAAAGATACAAAAAAATGGCTGTATTTCAAAATGCCTTGTTCATATAGCTTGTTATAGCTAAAATACAGCTTAAACCTTAGTAATAAGTCCTAAAAACAACGCGCTAAACCTTATCGGTTATCCGATTAAAAACAAATCCGAAAGGCGCTAAAAACCCATTTTAATGATGCCTCATGCTGCATTAAGCGCACCTCAAGTTGCCTTAAACCGCTATAATCACACCTGATGTATATGCTTAACCGCCTCCCGCCACTATTGATCGCTAAACACTTTAATGTAGTGTATAATTATCAGAATCAGAATAGTTTTCTGGGGCCAACAGGGCAAACGCATTAAAAATACAAGACCTTCCCCGCCCTCTTTCTGCGCAGCAAAGAGAGGGTCGCCCAGCGAAGCGTCGGCGGGGTGAGTTATCGCCGACATGGTTTTAGGGAAATGCCGCTCGGCGAGGAATCACCCGGTCATCTCCGCCCATTGGCGGATCGACCACCTTCTATCCGCCTGTGGCGGACAGAGACGGTAAAAACCGTCAATCCATTTTAATGCGTCTGCCCCGCAAATTTCAATATATTTCTATTGTTATTTATTAGGAATTACCCCAATAACTAATTATATTTATCATAAAATAAGGCGCTAAAGCCTATAAATGAACAATATATCATTGCACGTTATAATATTATAACAAAGGGAAAAACCTTAACCAATACTTAACGATTTTGAAAACTCTATACCCCTATTTAGCCTTTATCATTTTACCCGGTTTTGCATTTTCGCAAACTACTGCCGTAAATACCAACGGTAGTAAAATGAATGCTATAACAACGGCGGTTCCCTTTTTAAATATATCGCCTGATGCGCGTTCGGGTGGGTTAGGGGAGGCTGGTGTGGCCATATCGCCCGATGCCAATGCTGCTTACTGGAACCCGGCAAAACTGGCTTTTGTAAATGAGCAAAGCAATGCCTCACTTTCTTATAGCCCGTGGATGAGGCAGGTGTTTCCCGATGTAAATATAGCCTACATGAGCTATTTTAGTAAGCTGGACGACCGTAACACCATAGCGGGATCATTGCGCTATTTTAACCTGGGCTCGGTAGATAGTTATGATGATAACTTAAACTCGTTGGGTACCTTGCGCCCTAATGAATATTCATTTGATGTTTCACTGGCGCGTAAATTTGGCGAGGGGCTGTCAATGGGCTTAACCGGCAGGTATATCCACTCTAATTTAACACAAGGCGCGGTAGTTAACGGGGAGCAAACATCGGCATCTAACTCTATTGCTGCGGATGTTTCCTTATATTACCATACCGATTCGCACACGTTTAGTGATGAAGGCAACTTTGCCTTCGGGATCGACATTTCAAACATCGGCACAAAAATGGCTTACGCCATTGGGCAGCCTACCTATTTCTTACCTACCAATTTAAAAGTAGGTATAGCCCAAACCATTAATCTCGACAATTACAACCAGCTTACTTTTGCATTTGATATCAATAAGCTGCTGGTGCCTACGCCGCCTATACGCGATGCCAGTGGCAATATCATAAAAGGCAGTGATGATAACGTATCGGTAGTGGCAGGTATATTTGGTTCATTTACTGATGCGCCGGGCGGTTTCAGGGAGCAATTCCAGGAGTTTGCTTTTTCGCCGGGGTTTGAATATTGGTATAACCACCAGTTTGCCTTGCGGATGGGCTATTTTTACGAAAACCCCAACAAAGGCGATCGCCAGTATGCCACCTTTGGCGTTGGTTACCGGGTTGATAATATCAGTATCGACATGTCATACATAGCAGGCCGCGAGCAGGATACGCCGCTGGCAAATGTGGTGCGCTTCTCGTTAGGTTACAGCTTTGGTGCCGGGCAAATAAAAAACAAATAATCAAAACATTTTGCCAATTTCAATTTTTGCAATTGATTAAATGGAGATCAACAGAAAAACCTTAATCACAATTTTGTAAATCTTATCATCTATGTCGCGTATAGCGCAGCCTGCTTTATTGGTTAGTTCTGCCGAAACCGGGAGGCTAAATGTGATGCATTTAAAGCGTTTTTGGATGAAGTCGATTTTAAAACGTACGGGCAGCATAGCAGCGTCCATTCCTGGCGATGAATGGCAAATTGATAAAATATTGTTGTCAGCGCTTGGTTTGGGGCTTGAGCAAACCATGACGTATGTTTATAATACTAACCCATCATTTGAAACTTTTGAGGATTGGGTAATCAATACCGCGGGTTTCCCCCCGGCCTCAAAAATTGATCGTTTTAACAGGTTGATCACCGGGGGCAATGTCAGTAACGGGCCCGTCCCTAATGTTTTAACTGAAAAAGAACTTGACTTTTTTGAAGCTAATGGCTACCTCGTTGTTGAAAATGTTGTTCCAAAAACCGACTGCGATAAAGCCATAGATGTTATTTGCAATTACATAGGTATAAAGCGCGACGACCCGGAAACATGGCAGTCCGATCATGCTGCCAGGCAAGGGATCATGGTTCAATTATTTCAGGATAATATACTGGAAAAAAACAGGCAATCTACACGCTTAAGGCAAGTTTTTGAACAATTATATAACCGCACCGATCTATGGGTCACTACAGACAGGGTTGGTGTTAATCCGCCCGAAACCGGTAATTGGAAATTCCCGGGCCCGCATTTACATTGGGATGTTAGCCTGCAATTACCTATACCTTTTAAGTTACAAGGCTTACTTTATTTGGCTGATACGGCAGAAAATCAAGGCGCGTTTACCCTTGTTCCCGGTTTTCAGCACCGCATAGCCGGTTGGCTGGCCCGGCTACCCGCCGGGGCTGATCCGCGCAGCGAAAATTTGGAGGCCTTGGGCAGTAAACCAATAGCTGCAAATGCCGGCGATTTTATAGTATGGCTCCAGGCGCTTCCACATGGCAGCAGGCCTAATACCGCTGCCAAACCCCGGTTTGTTCAGTATATTACATACGAGCCAGCCGATGTTAATGCCGCTGCAATTTGGAAATAAATATATGAAGGGGGAGAATCAAGAACCAAGAGCCAAGTAAATAATAGTATAGCGAAGAAACACGTTAAAAAAGTTGGACAGATAACATCAGCATAGAACAATAATAAGCTTGAGTTTTTATCTTGATTCCAGTCTCTTGGTTCTTGGCTCTTGATTCTTGACTCTCGCCTTGCATTAACCAGAGTTTACAATAGCGACAAAAAAACAAAAAATTAGTATCACATGGAATCAATAACTATTGGTGTTTTACAACCCTTATCTACAATTTTTCAGCTAAGTAAAGAATTTGGACGAGGGCTTAAAGATGCGGTCAACGCTGAAGCGGGAGACGTTAAAGTCGAGATCATCAATGAATATATCGCATCCGGCGACACCTTAACTGTTGAAAAAGCGATCAGCAAATTGTTGACGTTTGATGAGGTTGACCTGGTTACAGGTATTGTATCAAACAGGGTAATTGAGAAAATAGCCCGTAAATTTCTGGATAACGAAAAGGTTTTATTGGTGAATAACTTGGGGGGGCACGTCCCAAACGTTGCCGAACTTAACAAAAACGTATTCTTAAACTCTCCGCATTTATGGCGGCATGCCTACACCATAGGTAACTGGGGGGTAAAAACCTTCGGAAAAAAAGGTATGTTCATAGGTGCTGTTTATGATGCCGGGTATAGTTTTTCGCAAATGTTTTATGAGGGCATGATGGCCGCAGATGCAACTGCAGAATGGTCGTTTTCAGTTCCCCCTATGCGAAACCCGGGCGAGCTTACCAATATGGATGTTATTTTTCCGTTTTTGGAACAGTACCAGCCCGATTTTATTTTCGCCGCTTTTTGCGGCAAGGAAACCACCCAGTTTTTGAATGAAATGATTAAACGCGGGTGGCATAAAAAAACCAAAATTACAGGTTTGCCTTATTTAACCGCGCCATTTAACCCACTGGATGACGACGTAACCGTTTATACAACGGCGCCTTTTGCCAATGAGCCGGACGTGTTACCCGCAGAGGTGTTTTATCATTTGGGCAGGCAAAGCGGTTCCATAATTGCTAATGCCGCGCGTACTTCAAACGGCCATGACCTGGCCCAACATATCGCCAAAAATCTGCAGCTTTTTCATTTATCTGCCAAAACGGATGATGACAGTCGCCTTACAATTATGCGGAATGATATGGTGGCGGGTAAAAGTGATTTTTCTGCTGCGAAGGTAACCGACTGGGGCACCTTCCCACTCGCTATTGAGCAACTGAGGCCACTCACCCAAGGAATTATATCAGGATGGTTTAACCCTTATTTATGTGTTTGAGAAGCTGTTTAAAAACGATAAAAAGAGCGTCATTGCGAGGTACGAAGCAATCTCTGCATTTGCTAATCAATTTCCAGAATGCTTGTGGTAAGGGAAATGCCGCCTGCTTTGTCTTCCAACGATATTATTGTACATTGACTGTCTGTTGTAGAGATTGCTTCGTACCTCGCAAGGACGCTTCATGTGTTATGAATAATTAAATTTAAACAGTCTCTAAATAATGAAAGTTTTAGCTATTTGTAGTTCAGATATGCTGGGCATACCTGCTGTAGTACAATTAAAAAGACAAAATGCACTGGCTGCTGTGGCCGTGCCAACCGTAGTGGCCACGCAATTGGTGCCGGTACTAAAGGCATGGGGTATTGCCGATGAGGAGCTAATTGTTTTAACAAAACAAAACCTCGGGATCGAATTGCAGGCATTGATCAATGAGCGGGGCGCTGAGGCGATTTTTGTTTTCACTTTTCCGTGGTTAATACCATCGTCTGTTTTAAAGCTATTGCCCGGCCGGTGTATCAATTTCCACTTTGGCTTATTGCCCAAATATAAAGGCGCCGATCCTATTTTCTGGCAGTTAAAAAATGGCGACACCGTTGGCGGCATTGGTATCCATATCATGACGGAGGAGATAGACGCAGGCCCTGTTTTATTCAATGCAGAATTACCCATAATGCATGGTGAAACTTATGGTTTATATACGCTAAGGCTTGGCGGGTTTGCAGCCGAACAGGTAACTAAGGTTTTGGACCGGCCCTTAAATGATGTTGAACAAGGCGCGGCCACCAATGATGCGCCTGCTTTATATTTTAAAAAACCTACCGACCTGCAATTACTGATCAATTGGCAAACGCAAACCGCCGACGAAATTGAGAACCTGGTTAACGCGGCAAACCCGCGTTATGGCGGCGCCATAACCACCTTCAGGCAAATGACCATGAAGATATTAGAAGTTGCCCCCATAAACGTTAACAACCCTGACCAAACACCGCCCGGCACCATTGTTTATGCCGATGCGGTTTATGGCCTGGTGGTTGCCTGTACGCAATTAAAATATTTAAAAATCAGCGTCGCGCATATCCAGGAAGGGTACTTATCAGGCGTGAAACTATTTAACATGGGCGTAAAGGTTGGGGAATGTTTGGGATGAGGTGGGCAGGGCAAACGTATTAAAATAATGTGGCGGTTTTATCCTCTATGCGCGCAGCGGAGGGTGGTCGATCCGCCAATGGGCGGAGATGACCGGGTGAGTCCCCGCCGAGCGGCATTTACCTCAATGCTTTTGCAGGCGATCCCGGCGTTTTGGTGTGTTATGGGTAGAGGGAAATGACCCGGCGTTTTTGTGTGTTATATCGCAATTTAAAAACCTGATAGTCAGCAAATAATCGAACATTTTTTTTGTACGGATGGCGCTATTTATTTTGTTTTTAATTTTTTTTATCTCTACATTTAATTAAAATCTAAATCACAATTATTATGGAATATTATATCGGACAAATCCAATCTTTTGCGTTCGCTTTTCCACCAAAAGGCTGGGCCCTATGCCAGGGGCAAATACTTCCGCTCGCGCAAAATCAGGCTTTATACTCGTTGTTAGGAACCACCTGCGGCGGTGATGGGCAAAAAACATTTGGGCTGCCCAACCTGCAGGGCCGTGCCATTGTAGGTACCGGGCAGGGCTCCGGGTTATCAAATTACACTTTTGGGGAACAAGCCGGTGCCGAAACGGTTACTTTATTAACGGCCAATTTGCCAATGCACGCGCATACTTTAACACCGGGCAGCGGCATCCAGGTGTCCAATACAGGCGCGGACCTGGACGTGCCAACAGCAGGCAGCGCACTTGCTTCAGGTATGGATAACGGAGGTAATCTAATTAGCCAATATAATTCGGAAACACCCAATATTGTATTGAATACCGGTGGCGGCAGCCAAACAAACCCGATATCGCTAAATGGGGGAAGTCAACCATTGCCCATCAGGCAGCCTTTCGCGGTTATTAACTATTCTATAGCGTTAACGGGGGTTTACCCTTCGCGCGGCTAAATTTAACAGCAGATAATTTTACTTTAATTTAAAAGAAAAAAATATGGACTTTTTTTTAGGACAAATCCAGGCTTTGGGTTGTAATTACGCCCCGTTAGATTTGGCGCTTTGCCAGGGGCAAACAATGATGATTCAACAAAATAACGCGTTGTATTCATTATTAGGTGCTCAATTTGGCGGTGATGGCCGAAACACATTTGGGCTACCCGATTTAAGGAGCAAGCTTTTGATAGGAGCGGGCCAGGGGCCGGGGTTAACGTACTATGCCCAGGGCGAAGCAGTAGGAGAAGAATCACTAACATTAACTTTAAGTACCATGCCAAACCACAATCACGTTGTGGCGGGCGGCGGTGGCGGAACGCTTGCGGTGTCTGACCAATTGGGTACAACCGACGTGCCTACAGCTACTGTTAATACACTTGGTGTATTAAATGATGGGCAAAGCAATAACTATTATGCATACGGTTCTCCCGGAGGTGCAACAAGTTTTGCGGCTTTAAATACCGGGCTTACGCCGGCTGTAAGCCAGCTTGGTATTACGGGATCAGGTACGCCATTTAGTATTATTCAACCGGTACAGGCCTTTACCTATGCCATTTGCCTGAGTGGATATTACCCAACTTATGATTAAACTATTTTATAGAAACTTTTATCAAACTATTACTTTAAAAATATGCAACAATATATAGGAACAATAGCAGCTTTGCCATTCACAAAAATCATGGCGCCGGTAGGTTGGGTGCCCTGCGATGGCAGTTTATTACCTGTATCTGAATACCAGACATTATTTACATTATTAGGGACAGCTTATGGCGGTGATGGGGTAAATACTTTTGGAGTGCCCGATTTGAGGGGCAGGGTACCGGTAGGACAGGGAAATTTACAGGATGGATCTAAATACATCCTGGGCAAAAATGGCGGTACAGAAACCGCCACAATTACAATAGCACAAATGCCTGCCCATACGCACGCCACGCAAACCGCCGCGAGTGCCGGTTCGGTAAGTATATCCGATCAGGTGGGGACGTCAAATACCGCATCGCCGGGTACGGCAACATTAGGTGTATTTGTTGGCGGGGGTGGGAATTCGTTGGCTTATAATAATCTTGTGCCCAATATAGTTTTAAATGTTGGTACCAAGGCTAAACCGGCAAGTGTTTCGGCTATAGGTTCAAGCCAGCCTATTAGTCTTATACAGCCTTCGTTGCCTGTTTATTATTATATAGCTACGGTTGGTCTTTTTCCGAGCCAGGGTTAAAAAGAAGATAAACGTAATTAGTATAAAAATCCTGTTGGCCAAAAGTTAACAGGATTTTTTTTATTACAGATTAATGGGAGTTCAATATAAGCAGCGTATTCACCTCAACCTAAGCCCCCCTTAAAAGAGTAATTGCCCATGAAAAGAAAGGAGCAAGAATTTAAAAAGCATCGGCCTCGTGCGATTCCCTTCCGCCAATTGGCGGAGCAGGGAGGGGTTTCGCGAAAATGCATAGCAGACTAAACTCCTCCCTGCTACTTCACGGGCAGCTCTGTCTATTCATGGGCTATTACTCCCGGGGTGATTTTTTTAAAACAATTTCAGTTTCATTTAGTTGTTTCCGCTTTTTTTCTCATCTTAATAAGCTGGTCAATTTGTTCGATATTTAAGCGCTTGGCAATAATATGCTTTTGAGCATCGAGCAGGTAAAGTGTTGGTGTTTCGGATATATCATAAGATTGAAAGTAGCTGATGCCTCCGCCATCGGCCAGTTTTTTTGCATCGTTTTCAGTTTGATAGGTATGTATCCAATCAGGGCTCAGATTTTTCTCCCTGGCAAATGTGTTAACCTTATTCATCAGCGTCGTATTAATGTTTACGCTATAAATTTTAAAACCTAATGCTTTCCATTTGGAGCGGTATATACTGTCAATCCTGGGTAGCTCTTTTTGGCAATGCACACAATCCGGGTCCCAGAAAACGATTAATGTATATGTTGATTGCAGGGTATAAAGGGAGATATGCTTACCATCTGTTATGGAAGAAAGATCAAGTGGGGGAGCGGGATCGCCAACCTGGTTGGCCATTAACGCATAAGCGCGGTCAAAGATCAGTTTTTTCGACCGTGGGTCTAAAAATGTAGTATCGCCCTTCATAAAAAACTCGTTAAACAGGTATAAAAACACTTTGTTCTGGCCCACATGATCAGGGTTGAAATACTTGTTGGTAAATTTCATTAATAGATAGGGATACATTTCCTTGCCGGTTCGTGCATAAAGTAATAGGTATTGAAGGTCTTTAATAACCGAATCCGCAACAGGCGATACGTAGTATTTAAAATACGTATCAATTTTTGGTTCAAAAAAAGAGGTATATAAAAGGCGGTCGTCATTAAACGGCACATCGTCCCAATAGTGTTTTTTGATGTATTGGCCTGCTCTAATAGTATCGGCCCTGGTTTGTAAAATAGTTCCGGCAGGTATTTCTGGTTGTTTGCCTGCCGTTAACAATAACGCTAACATTGATTTTGGCCATCTTTTAATAAACGAATCTTTGTAAGCCTGCAGGTCTTTGCCTAATGCCAGTTGCTTTTGTTGTATCGCTAATTTTTCGCTGTTATTTTTTGCAATAGGCAATTGTTGATTTAAGGTGTTAATGGTAGTTATTCTGGAGCCGATACCACTTGCATATATTTTAAATAATGTGTTTTCATCAGAACCTGTTATGGCTACCTCATTTAAATGGGCTGTATCAGCATTAATGCTAAAGTGCTGTGCGCTATCCAGCATTAGCTCAAATAACATATTATTGTTTGGCGAAACCACAAAATACATACCAGGGGTTAATTTACGTTTCCCTTTAAACACGCCCATACTTTTTACGTCAAGCAAAGCGGTATCGGCCATAATAGTACGGTTGCCGTAGTAGCTGGCCAGGTATATATTGCAATTGGTATAAGGTGCAAGGTGTACAGGAATGTTACGAAAGGTTTTGTCTTGCCCGTTGCAATAAAAAAAAAGTAATAGTAAAACACCAATAAATGAATACTTCATATAAAAATTCAATAATAGCCCCTCTAAAATATAAAAATAAAAAATAATGGCTGGGTTAAATTGTTAAATAGATAATCGAAAATATTTGCGCACTGTTTATAAACTCACCAATTAGGTAGTAACGGATTATTTCCTTACTGTCCACTATAACCAAGGCGAGTTCACAACTTGCACGCTGTAGCTTACTTCACGTTTGGCGAATACAAAAGCCCTTATTGGTTTACAAAAATCAATAAGGGCTAAAATATAATTAATTTACGCTTTCTTAGTTACATGAGAAAATAGTGTATATTGTTGCTGGAGGAGTCGTTCCGCTAGGCGGCAAACCTTGTATAGTGATAATAGTACCCGCACTGACATTAGATGGGGCCGTTATAGTGCAACTGTTGCCTGCCGTGGTATTGGTAGTGCAGGATGAACCGATTTGCGAGCCTAATGTTAAATTCAAAGTACCATTTGCAGCGGTAGCGGAGTATAGTGACCAGGTAACGCTGTTCCCCAAGTATGAATATACTGTTAAACTTGGCTTGCAAGCCGTTGGCGCTATTGCCGCATTTTGATTAACTAAGGAGGGATTGGAATTGCCGGTTGTAGGTGATGCATATATTAATACGTTGGCCGCATAGGTTTGTATGGTATGGGCCTGCAAACTCGTTGCAATGCCCGATGGGCTACTACCTGTGCCGCCACCGGCGCTACCACTGCTATACTGCGGTATATTGAGCGTGCTGGTTCCTGAGTTATAGGTTGCTGCGCCGCTTGTTCCGGTTGTGGTGAGTGTTACTAAACCGGTAGGGCCGGTTGGGCCCTGTGGACCAGCAGAGCCGTTAGTTCCGTTAGAACCGGTAACACCAGTAGAGCCAGTGGGTCCCTGCGGGCCAGCAGAGCCGTTGGTGCCATTAGAACCGGTAACACCAGTAGAGCCAGTGGGTCCCTGCGGACCGGCAGAGCCGTTAGTGCCATTAGCCCCCGTCGCACCTGCAGGGCCTGTAGCTCCAGTCGTCCCGTTAGTTCCGTTAGCACCTGTAGCTCCGGTCGTCCCGTTAGCGCCCGTGGCTCCGGTAGCCCCTGTTGTACCAGCACCTGTAGCGCCGGTAGCACCAGCAGGGCCTGTATTTCCTTGGGCACCTGTAGCTCCTGTTGCCCCTGTTGTACCAGCGCCTGTTGCGCCTGTAGCACCGGCAGGGCCTGTATTTCCTTGGGCACCTGTAGCTCCTGTTGCCCCTGTTGTACCAGCGCCTGTTGCGCCTGTAGCACCGGCAGGGCCTGTATTACCTTGTGCGCCTGTAGCCCCGGTTGCCCCTGTTGTACCAGCACCCGTTGCACCGGTAGCACCGGCAGGGCCTGTATTACCTTGTGCACCTGTAGCTCCGGTTGCGCCTGTTGTACCAGCGCCCGTTGCACCGGTAGCACCGGCAGGGCCTGTATTACCTTGTGCGCCTGTAGCCCCGGTTGCCCCTGTTGTACCAGCACCTGTTGCGCCGGTAGCACCGGCAGGGCCTGTATTACCTTGTGCACCTGTAGCTCCGGTTGCGCCTGTTGTACCAGCGCCCGTTGCACCGGTAGCACCGGCAGGGCCTGTAGCTCCGGTCGTCCCGTTAGTTCCGTTAGCACCTGTGGCTCCGGTTGCCCCTGTTGTACCAGCCCCGGTTGCGCCGGTAGCACCGGCAGGGCCTGTATTACCTTGTGCGCCTGTAGCTCCGGTAGCCCCTGTTGTACCAGCGCCTGTTGCGCCGGTAGCACCGGCAGGGCCTGTAGCTCCGGTCGTCCCGTTAGTTCCGTTAGCACCTGTGGCTCCGGTTGCCCCTGTTGTACCAGCCCCGGTTGC
>JABDBT010000019.1:15869-26464 GCA_013288465.1 Bacteroidota bacterium
CCGGTAGCACCGGCAGGGCCTGTAGCTCCGGTCGTCCCGTTAGTTCCGTTAGCACCTGTGGCTCCGGTTGCCCCTGTTGTACCAGCCCCGGTTGCGCCGGTAGCACCGGCAGGGCCTGTATTACCTTGCGCACCTGTGGCTCCGGTAGCTCCTGTTGTACCAGCACCTGTTGCACCGGTAGCACCGGCAGGGCCTGTAGCTCCGGTCGTCCCGTTAGTTCCGTTAGCACCTGTGGCTCCGGTTGCCCCTGTTGTACCAGCCCCGGTTGCGCCGGTAGCACCGGCAGGGCCTGTATTACCTTGTGCTCCGGTAGCACCTGTAGCGCCGGTTGAACCCTGCGCACCAGTAGCGCCCGTATTTCCAATAGCCCCGGTATTACCCGTAATGCCTTGTGCTCCCGTAACTCCGGTTGAACCCTGTGCGCCAGTAGCGCCCGTATTTCCAATAGCCCCGGTATTACCCGCAATGCCTTGTGCTCCCGTAACGCCGGTTGAACCCTGCGCGCCTGTGTTTCCAACAGCCCCGGTATTACCCGTAATGCCCTGTATGCCTTGTGCGCCGGTAACGCCGGTTGAACCTTGCGCGCCGGTAGCGCCCGTGTTTCCAATAGCCCCGGTATTACCCGTAATGCCCTGTGCGCCCGTAACGCCGGTTGAACCCTGCGCACCAGTTACGCCTGTGTTTCCAGTAGCCCCGGTATTACCCGTAATTCCTTGTATGCCTTGTGCGCCGGTAACGCCGGTTGAACCTTGCGCTCCTGTAACGCCTGTATTTCCAGTAGCCCCGGTATTACCTGTAATTCCTTGTATGCCTTGTGCTCCCGTAATACCGGTTGAACCTTGCGCGCCTGCAGCGCCTGTATTACCGGTTATGCCTTGTATGCCTTGTGCTCCCGTAACGCCGGTTGAACCCTGCGCGCCTGTGTTTCCTTGAGCCCCGGTAGCACCTGTTGCGCCATTAGCACCTGCAACACCGCTTGCTCCAGTTATACCTTGTATTCCCTGTGCGCCCGTAGCGCCGGTTATACCCTGGATGCCCTGTGCGCCCGTAGCACCATTGGCACCCGCTGCGCCTGTGACACCAGTTGCCCCGGTAATACCTTGAGCGCCGGTAGCGCCGTTGGTTCCGTTGGTCCCATTAACACCGGCAGTTCCCTGTGGGCCCGTTGCGCCCGTAGCCCCTTTTGGGCCGCCCGGGTTAAACGCGTAAATAGCATAAGGCACGCTTAATAATTGCGATGCCCCCATTACAATATAACCCGAACCCAGGTTGATCTCTGTTTGTAAATATTTTTGATTGGCCGCCCAGTTAATACCGGCATAAGTGCCTGATGTTGCTGTGCCGCTGCCTACCGCTAACGAAAATAAGCCATACGCATCCGTAGTAACGGTTTGAGTTTCCTGGTATTCCAATATACCCGTTGCCGACCCTTCCAAAATAGAAAGCCTCAGACTGATCGGCGTATTCACCAATAGCGCCCCGTTTGATCCGCGGGCTACCGCCTGGTATTTAAATGCCTGCGACTGCGCCATAACGCTGCCACATGCAATAAACAAGGATAAGATAAGCAGGGGTATAAATTTCTTCATGTATATGGTATTAATGAGAATCAAGAGTCAAGAGCCAGGAAAATAGTAGCATGAGGCAGAAATCCATAAAAAAGTTAGGGACATTACGTCGGCATAGGACGATAATAAGCTCATTTTTCGCTTTTTTATCTTGATTCTTGGCTCTTGGTTCTTGATTCATGATTAGCATTTAGTAATAGGGCTTCCATCTTTAAAATTTAATGAGTTTAACTTCCCCGCTAAACTTTACCGGGTTAACCACCTGTATAAAATAAGTACCGCCCGCGTAATGCGAAACATCTATCGGGAAATAAAAAAAACTGCTGCTGGAGTAATTCACCTGTTGTGTTTGCAATATTTTGCCTTTGGCATCATATACATTAATGTTATAAACCCCATCGGGCACATGGTTAAAAGCCAGTTTAACAATGCCGCCGTTGGTAGGGTTGGGGTAAAGGGCTAAAGTTTTGGCTGTGCTGGCCAGTACCTGTGATACCTCAACATCGGGCTGTATAAAACCGGTGGTTAAATATTTGTTTTCGCCGGGGTTTGAAAGCAGGTCGCCAATAGCTTCGCCAATTACATAAGTTAAACTGATACCTGATTGGGAAAGTGTTTCGCCGGCAGCGTCAACCGAGGTGCGGGTAAGCACCTGCGCACGTGCAATGCCGCTACCAAAAATGGTAAAGCAAACAGCCAGGAGTAAATTGCGTAAAGTCGGTTTCATGTTAGCATACTATTAGGTATGCGGTATTAAAGTAAGGTATTATAAATGAGATATTTAAAAAAAATAATAAATATAGTTATGGTTAATAATTATTGCTTTATAGCTATGGGGAATAAAGCAGAAGCAATAAAAAAGGCAACAATTAATTAAATTTATCGCAGGTACTGTATCAGGTGTTCAGCGGGTTAGGTAATTCCCTTTGGAGGGTAATGTAATTAAGTTAAGGAAATATCCCGCTAAAACTCTCTTTTCGCGCAGCGCAAAAGGTAAAAACCGGTAACTTATTTTAATGCGTTTGCCCTGGTATGATTTGGTAAAAATAAGTTGGTGTTGCATGATGCTTCACATGTTACAGGTACTTAGAAGCTGTCTAAAAATGATATGAATTTTTCATTGCCGTTGGCTTCAGCCAACGGAACCTAATCAATTGACTAAATATGGCTTTAGCCAAATGATGTGGATGCCGTAGTTTTGGCTAAAGCCATGAATTTTACATTAATATTCCGTTGACTGAAGTCAACGGCAATGAAATTTTGCCGATAGTAAATTCCGCGGGGCGTTTTTAGACAGCTTCTTAGTAAACAATGCTCTATAGAGCCAGCGGCTCGGATGATATTGTAACAACGGGTTTCAACCCGTTGTTATTAACCCCACCGCCGGCAAGTGCCATCGGCACGGCCCATAGCTAACAAACGGACAGAGCGCAGTATTTATGTAAAGCAAGGGAATACGTAACTATATTGGCCGAACATCCGGTTCTTTACGGGTTGTCGTGCATTTTTCAACGGATTAAAATCCGTTGTTACAACATTGGCCGAGGCTACGCCTCTTTAGTAAGTCAATCGCACAATACAAACAAAAGAGGCGTTAATACGGTAGGATAGCTATCGACGACCGGCTGAGGCCAGGTAGGGCAGACGCATTAAAATATAAAACCTTCCTTAACCCTCTTTATCGCGTAGCGGAGAGAGGGTGACCCAGCGAAGCGTCGGTCGGGTGAGTAATCGCCGACATGCATCGGGGCAAATGCCGCTCGGCGAGGACTCACCCGGTCATCTCCGCCCATTGGCGGATCGACCACCCTCTCTCCGCTGCGCGCAAAGAGGGTGAAAAATCGTCAAACAATTAATGTGTCCGCCCCAACTCGTTTAAGAACCGCCTTGCTCTTTTAATCAAAATACCTACTTTTGCCCATTATCTATCAGCATAATATTATGAGCAATACAAGAGGACCCATATCGCAATTTATCGAAAAAAATTACCTGCACTTTAACGCGGCCGCATTGGTTGATGCGGCAAAAGGCTATGAAACCCATTTGGCCGAAGACGGAAAAATGATGGTGACCCTGGCAGGCGCCATGAGCACAGCCGAGTTAGGCATTTCGCTGGCCGAAATGATAAGGCAAGATAAGATAGCCATTATATCATGCACCGGCGCTAATTTGGAAGAGGATATTATGAACCTGGTGGCGCACTCACACTATAAAAGGGTACCCAACTACCGCGACCTGAGTCCGCAGGATGAATGGGACTTGTTAGAAAATCATTACAACCGGGTAACGGATACCTGTATCCCCGAGGAAGAAGCCTTCAGGCGTTTACAAAAGCATATCCATAAAATATGGAAGGATGCTGATAACGCAGGCGAGCGCTATTTCCCGCACGAGTATATGTACAAGATGCTTTTAAGCGGCGATCTGGAGCAATACTATGAAATTGACCCTAAAAATTCATGGATGCTGGCGGCGGCCGAAAAGAACCTGCCGATAGTTGTACCGGGATGGGAGGACTCAACCATGGGCAACATATTTGCATCGTATATTATTAAAGGTGAATTGAAAGCTTCAACCATGAAAAGCGGCATCGAATATATGGCGTGGCTGGCAGACTGGTATGTGAAAAATTCATCAGGCAAGGGTGTTGGTTTCTTCCAGATAGGAGGGGGCATCGCCGGCGATTTCCCGATATGCGTGGTGCCCATGCTTTACCAGGATATGGAAATGCCTGAGATACCTTTCTGGAGTTATTTTTGCCAGGTATCTGATTCAACAACCTCGTACGGGTCATACTCGGGCGCGGTGCCAAATGAAAAAATAACCTGGGGAAAACTGGATATCCATACCCCAAAATTCATTGTCGAATCTGATGCTACCATTGTGGTGCCATTGATTTTTGCGTGGATATTGGGGCAGTAAACATAGCTCAAAAGAGTCAAGAACCAAGAATCAAGAACCAAGGGTGTAATTAAGGACGAAAGTTATAAAAACGGGAAAAATCAAGAGAGAGCACATTGAGATAAGAGAATAATAAATTTGCTTTTGTTTTTTTATCTTGATTCTTGGCTCCTGGTTCTTGACTCTTTATTCGAATTATTTATATCTGAATTTCACGAAACATCGTAACTTTCAGGCACTTATTTTAGAGGGGTTTTGGTTATTTAGAACGATTATAAATTATTTATTACTGTCATTTATTTGTCACCGATACTGTAATAAATTATACTTTTGTGGCTGAAAATTTAGGGAGAGTTATAGCCTTTCTACAGATTCAACAACGTTAACACAATAATTATTTAGCACATATACACTTTATGAGAAGTATCTCATTGATTTTTAAACAATTCTCAAGGTCGGTTTTACTGCTTGCCGGTTTTGCTGTTTGGGGATTTTCTGCTCAGGCGCAGGGAGACGTCGCTAAGGGTGAAGCCTTGTTTAAAGCCAAATGTACCACATGTCATAAAATTGACCAGCGGTTAACAGGCCCGGCTTTAGGCCCAACCGTTACAGCCGAAACTGATGACAAGTTCCTGACCCACTGGATCGAGAACAACCAGGCTTTGATCAACGCCAAGGACCCTAAGGCGCTGAAGATCTACAACGAGTACAATCAGCAAGCGATGACTGTATTTGCCGATCTGAGCGACGGTGATGTAAGCAACATTTTAGCTTATGTGCGCGGCGAATGGAAAACCATGCAGGCTGATCAGGCGAAAGCCCCTGCCGGTGGCGCTGCGGTTGCTGATAGCGGCCCAAGCGACCTGATGATATATGGCCTTATTGCAGTTATTGTTGTTGCCTTTATAGTTATACTGGTATTAAATAAAGTAATTGCCACTTTAGAGCGCCTGTTATTAAACAAAAAAGGTTTATTGCCCGAAGAAACTGAAGAAGTAGAAGGAGAGCCTGTTGACCGTTTAGCTGTCTTTAAAAAGATGGCCAAAAACAAAAAACTGGTGTTCTTTATATTATTATGCGGTACTATAGCCATGGGCAGCTGGACATGGGTTACCTTGTGGAACACGAATGTGCACACAGGTTACCAACCGGTACAGCCTATTAAATTCCCGCATGACCTGCATGCCGGTATCATGAAAATTGATTGCCAGTATTGCCATACAGGCGCGTACAAATCAAAAAATGCTTCAATCCCGTCATTAAATGTTTGTATGAACTGTCATAAAACTATTGACAGGACATTAAACAGCAAAACTCCGTCAACCGAGATACATAAGATATACGACGCGCTGGGATATGATCCGCAAACCACAAAATATGATACTACCAAAGCGCATCCTATTCAATGGATACGTATCCACAACCTGCCCGATTTTGCATACTTCAACCACTCGCAACACGTAAAGGTTGGCGGTATCAAATGTCAGCAATGCCACGGCCCGGTTCAGGAAATGAAAGAGGTTTATCAATACTCGCCATTAACAATGAAATGGTGCATACAATGCCATAAACGTACTGAAGTAAATATGGGTAAGGATAACGCTTACTATGATAAAATGCAGGCGTTGCACGACTTGATCGAGAAGAATAAAGGAAACAAAAACTTTAAAGTTACCGAAGCCATGATGGGCGGTATCGAGTGCGGCAAGTGCCATTATTAATAGCAGAACCAAGAGGCAAGAATCAAGAATCAAGACGGATTTTTTGAAACTTGAAGAATGGCATAAGATTGAAAGTGACAGGGTTTTAAAAGATATATTGTAAAAAAAAAATAAAAACAATCTTGATTCTTGAATCTCGATTCTTGACTCTAACAACATATAGCTTAAATGGATAGCAATAAAAAATACTGGAAAGGTTTAGAAGAGCTAAACAAAACACCGGAATTTGTTGAGAAAAATAAAAACGAATTTCCTGAACCTATTCCTATCGAAGATGTTTTAAGCGGAAACGGTTTATTAGGCAAAACTCCCCGTCGCGACTTTTTAAAGGCGGTTGGTTTTGGCGTTGGCGCGGTTACGTTGGCAGCTTGCCAAAAAGTGCCCGTGCATAAATCAATACCTTATTTAATTAAGCCCGAGGAGGTAACCCCGGGTGTAGCCAATTACTATTCATCAACTTATGATGGCCATGCTATATTGGTTAAAACCCGCGAAGGCCGCCCTATCAAAATTGAAGGTAACCCTAACGACCTGTTATCAAAAGGTGGCTTAAGTGCCCAGGCACAAGCTTCGGTATTGGATTTGTATGACGTTAACCGCGTACAAAAACCAATGAAAGATGCTACCGAATATGAGTGGAAAGATGTTGACGCTTTTGTTATTCGTGAATTGGCAGCTATTAAAGCAGGCGGTAAAAAAATACGCATCGTTTCACCAACTATTCACAGCCCTTCAACTTTAGCGGTAATAGCCGATTTTATTGCACAGTACCCTGCCGCTAAACATATTAATTACGACGCGGTATCTTATACCGGTATTATACAAGCTAATCAAAACAGTTTCGGGAAGGCAGTATTGCCTCACTACCGTTTTGATAAGGCCGACGTTATTGTAAGTTTCGGCGCCGATTTTTTAGGCGCATGGATATCTCCAACCGAGTTTACTACACAGTACGTACAAAACCGTAATAACAAATCGCTGCAAAGCAAAAAAATGTCGCGCCATATCCAGTTTGAAACCGGTATGAGCCTGACAGGTACCAATGCCGACGTTCGCATCCCTATCAAAACATCTGAAGAAGGTGTGGCGCTGGTTAATTTATACAATGCTATTGCAGGCACAACATTGCCCGGCAGCAAAAAATTAGCCGATAACGCTACCAATAATGCCATTACCCTTGCGGCAAATGAATTAAAGGCTGCCAAAGGCAAAGCGCTGGTAGTAGCCGGTTCAAATGATGTAGCTACACAAGTATTGGTTAATGCCATTAACTCGGCATTAGGCAGCTACGGTACTACTATTGACCTGGATAACTACTCAAACCAATACGCCGGTAACGATGCCGAATTTGTTGAGTTTTTAGGTGAGCTTAAAAAAGGTGAGGTTGACGCGGTATTCTTCCTGAATAATGCAAACCCTGCTTACGAATATTATAACAGCAAAGAATTTACCGACGCTTTAGCTAAGGTGCGTTTACGTGTATCATTTAATGATCATAAAGACGAAACATCAGCCCTTTGTAATGTGCTTACGCCAAACCATTATTATTTAGAGTCATGGGGCGATGATAACATTGTTGAAGGCTACTATACCATTTTACAACCAACCATTAACCCGGTATATGATACCCGCCAGGCCGAGCAAAGCTTATTGATATGGGCTGACGCACCGGTTAAGGAATATTATACTTACGTTAGAAATAACTGGGATAAAAAATTATTGGCAATAGGCAGCTTATCCGGTCAAAAAGGATGGGAAACTTTATTGCAAACAGGTTTTGTAAAAGCTTCTGATAAACCTGCCGGTTCATACACTTTCACCCGCGACCTGAACGCTGTTGCCCACACCATTTTGGCACAAGGCGACCAGTTAGTTGCATCGGGCGATAAAAAGTTTGAATTGCAAGTTTTCCAAAGCAAAGCAATGCTTGATGGTAAACGCGCCAACAACCCGTGGTTACAGGAACTACCCGACCCGGTATCAAAAGTAACCTGGGACAACTTTGCAGCGTTATCATTAAATGATATTAAAAAACTGGGGCTTAACGAGGGTGATGTGATCACTATCGATGCCAACGGTTATTCAATTGCCCTGCCTATTTTATTACAACCAGGCCAGGCAGAAGGAACCATATCAGTAGCCCTGGGTTATGGCCGTACAATGGCAGGCCCGGTAGGCGATGGCGTAGGTAAAAATGCATTCCCTTTTATGGTATTGCGTAACGGTACATTGCAGTCATCAGCAGGTGTGGCAACTATCAGCTCAACAGGCGATAATATTGTTTTGGCTCAAACCCAAACTCACCACTCGTACGAAGGCCGTAACGTTGTTCGCGAAACTACGCTGAAAGATTACTTAAAAGATCCATACCATAACAGTGGCCGCAGTGGGTCTGACCATAAAGCATATACCAGCTTATGGGACGAGTACCAACGCCCAACCTATAACTGGGTAATGGCTATTGATTTGAACGCCTGTACCGGTTGCGGTGCCTGCGTGGTAGCTTGTAACGCCGAAAACAATGTGCCTGTAGTTGGCCGCGACGAAGTTCGCCGCCGCCGCGAAATGCACTGGATACGTATTGACCGCTACTATAGCTTTAATGATGCCGGTAAAAATGTAACCGAAGAGAGAGAAATTGGTAAGCTTGAAAACCTTAACAACGTATCGGTAATACATCAGCCAATGCTTTGTCAGCATTGCGATCATGCGCCTTGCGAAACAGTTTGCCCGGTATTAGCTACTGTTCACTCATCAGAAGGGTTGAACCACATGGCTTATAACCGTTGCGTAGGTACACGTTATTGCGCAAACAACTGTCCGTTCAAAGTTCGCCGCTTTAACTGGTTCAACTACTGGAACGATTCGCGCTTTGAAAATTACTTACAGGAACAACATACACAATTAGTATTAAACCCTGATGTTACCACACGTTTCCGTGGGGTAATGGAAAAATGCTCAATGTGTATCCAGCGTATCCAGGCCGGTAAGTTACAGGCTAAAATGGAAAAACGCCAGGTTAAAGACGGTGATATTAAAGTAGCTTGTCAGCAAACCTGCCCGGCTAACGCCATCATCTTCGGTAATGCGGTTGACCCGAACTCGGAAGTTTCAAAAGCGTTGAAGAGCGAAAGAACATTCTACGTGTTGGAAGAATTGAACGTACAGCCGGGTATTGGGTACCAGGTAAAGGTTAGAAATAGAACAGAATTAGAAGCTTAATTTATAACAGAGATTTAAAATATGGCATCTCATAATGAATCAATAATAAGGGAACCGTTAATCACGGGAAAAGACATCACGTATGCCAAAATTACGGATGATATACTTTTTCCTGTTGAAAACAAAGCCAACAAAGCCTGGTGGATCGGTTTCATCGTAGCTTCTTTGGGCGCTTGCCTTTGGGTATTTGCGGTAAGCTGGACTTTTTGGTATGGTATAGGCTCGTGGGGGTTAAACAAAACAGTAGGCTGGGCCTGGGATATCACCGGATTTGTGTGGTGGGTAGGTATTGGTCACGCCGGTACGCTTATATCAGCTATCCTTTTATTGTTCCGTCAAAAATGGCGTAACTCCATTAACCGCTCGGCCGAAGCGATGACTATTTTCGCTGTAATTTGCGCGGCCACTTACGTAGTATCGCACATGGGCCGCCCGTGGATGGCTTTATATTGTTTACCAATACCAAACCAGTACGGCTCGTTATGGGTTAACTTTAACTCGCCGCTTATTTGGGACGTATTTGCAATATCAACTTACTTCTCGGTATCGTTAGTGTTTTGGTACACCGGTTTATTGCCTGATTTTGCTACCATCCGCGACCGTGCTACCGGTTTACGTCGCAGAATTTACTCTATCTGTTCATTTGGATGGACAGGTTCGGTAAAAACATGGCAGCGTTTTGAAACCGTATCATTAATATTAGCCGGTATTTCAACACCGCTTGTACTATCGGTTCACACCATTGTATCAATGGACTTTGCTACCTCGCTCGAGCCGGGATGGCATACTACTATATTCCCTCCTTATTTCGTTGCAGGGGCCATCTTCTCAGGTTTTGCCATGGTGCAAACGCTGTTATTGGTTACCCGTAAGGTATTAGGATTAGAGAATTATATTACCATGTTCCACATCGAATCAATGAACAAAATTATCCTGGTAACAGGGTCAATTGTTGGTGTGGCTTATTTAACAGAATTCTTTATAGCTTACTACTCAGGCGGCGAATATGAGCAATATACCTTCCTTAACAGGTTTATAGGGCCGTACTGGTGGGCAGGTTGTATGATGTACGGCTGTAACATACTCATGACCCAGTTAATGTGGTTTAAAAGGGTGCGTACCAGCATCGCTATTTCATGGGCGCTATCAATTGTAGTAAACATCGGTATGTGGTTTGAGCGTT
>JABDBT010000020.1 GCA_013288465.1 Bacteroidota bacterium
AGGGTTTGGTTAGGTAATCGCTCATGCCGGTAGCTAATGCTTTAGCAAAAGTTTCGGGCATAGCATCGGCGGTAAGGGCTATAACCGGTAGTTGAGGATGGGCTAATTTAATGAGTTTAGTTGCTTCAAAACCGTCCATCACCGGCATTTGCAGATCCATGATAATTAGGTCATACTGTTTTGCGTCAACCATGTCAACCGCAATTTGACCGTTATAAGCTTCATCAACATTTGCCTGCCATTTCTTTAAAAAATTTGAAGCTATAAGCAGGTTCAAAGCATTGTCATCCACCAACAATATGTTCATACCATATAAATTAAGCGATGGCAGGTTGTCTGCTGCCTGGGCTAATTGTTTTGCATCATCCGCAGGTAGTTCAAAAGGTATCGAAAAGATAAATTGAGTGCCTTTGCCAAGTTCGCTTAAAACGTGGATATTGCTTTGATGCAGCTCAACTAAACGTTTAGTAATAGCCAGACCCAAGCCGGTGCCACCCGGATGGCTATTGATGTATTGAGACTCCTGCATAAAAGGATCAAATATCACATGAAGATTTTCGGCAGCTATACCTATACCTGTATCAGTAACCGTAAATTGGATAGTCACCGATGTTCTGTCAATTTTCTCTATTTCCAGCCGGATAGTGATCTTACCCTTGTTTGTAAATTTAACGGCGTTACTTACCAGGTTGTTCAATACCTGGCTTAGCCGCATCTGATCACCCAGTACATGCTCGGGCACATCTTTATCAATTACCAATTCTATTTCTAATAGTTTCTCAATCGCTTTAGCTAAAAATGATTTTTTAATTTTTTGGCAAAGCTGATAAATATTAAACCGGCCAATATTCAGTTCTAATTTACCGGCTTCAATTTTATTGTAATCTAAAATATCATTAATAATAGCCAGCAGGTTTTCTGCCGAAAATTTAAGGATGTTAAGGTATTCCAATTGCTCGGGCTTTGGGTCTTCGCTCAATAACAGGTTCGTTGTGCCAATTACTGCGTTCATAGGCGTCCGTATCTCGTGGCTCATGATCGATAAAAATTCCGATTTAAACTCCGAAGCTTTTTCGGCCATTTCCTTGGCATATATCAATTCCTGCGTTGCCTTTTGCTGATCCGTAATATCTTCGCCAATGCTCGTAGTTTCCTTTATAGCATCATTATCATCATAACTCACGGTATTTTGCCAACTAATGATGCGGTGGTCGCCATTACGACAAATTACCGGGTTAACGTATTGTGCTTCAATAGATTTATTTGCATACCATTCTTTAAGAATTTCCCTCGAACTTTCGGGGACAAAATCCAGCCATTTTTTGCCTAAAATTTCTTGCTGGTTATACCCTAATAAATTGGCCAGGTATTGGTTGCAAAAAGTAACGTAACCATTATTATCTAATGATAACGCTGCCAGTTTAATAGTTTCTAATACCAGTTTATATTTGTTTTCGGTTTGTTCAAAAGCTATTTCGGCCTCTTTACGTTTTGTAATGTCCTGTAGGGTGCCTATTATCTTTCGCGCGCTGCCATCCTCACGTTTAATTAGTTTGCCAACTATTATCCCCAGGTATTTTACTTTTTTTGAAGGAGTGATAATGCGAAACACAAACGAGTAATTGTTAATACTTTTAACACTTTTTAAAAAGTGCTGAATAATGATTTTATCGTGCTTGTCAACATATTTCAGCAATAACTTTATCGTTCCATATTCGCTTGCTTCCAGTTGTTTAAACTCACAAATATTAGCTATTTCATCAGACCAGGATATCTTTTTTCGGTCGGTATCCCATTTCCAATTACCGATTTTAGCAATGGTTTGCGCTTCTATCAATTCGGTTCGGCTTAATTTTATCGCTTTTTCTGCTAATTTACTTTCCGTAATATCCTGTATAACGCCTGATATACGTTTAGGATAGGCATTGTTTTCATCCAGCAAATCGCCCTTTAAAACCTTAATATACTTTAAGTTGCCGTTTGGTGTAAATAATTTATGTTCATGATAATCATTGGCCAATTTGGTATGCAACGACCTAAAATACTGGTACGTGTTTTCGCGGTCTTCGGGGTGTACGAGGGTGATGTAGTAGTCCAATTTATCAGCATATCCCGCTGGGATGGCATCGATCTCTAAGATAGCGTATAAATTGTTTGACCAATAGGTTTCTTTATTGGTATGGTCGTACCACCAGTTGCCCGTTTTTGCAATTATTTGGGCTTCTAATAGTAGTTGCTCGTTCTCTATTAAAGCGTTTGCATACTTTTTCTGCTCGGATATATTGGTCAACGAGGCTGATATGCGCGACGCGTAATTGCCGTTACTATCAAATACAGGTGTCATTTTTACCAGGAACCACTCGCCGGTGCCAAAATCAGAAATATATTCAAGCGAGGTAGCTTCTCGGTTTTTGATCACATAATCTAAAGCATCATCAAACTTTTTAGCTTTTTCGGGCCCTATAACTTCGGCTAATTTTTTTCCAACGGTGTCTTTAGGGTCAATAACACGTTCTTTTGTATCATTAAACCAAACGTTAAGGCAAACTTTATTTTCATCAAACTCAAAAATAATATCGTTTAATGAATTTATTAATGAGTTGAATTGCTGACTGGTATCATAATCTTTTGCATCCATTGCCCGCTTTTCTTCGGCCACTTTTTTTAGCTTGTTGCAATAGTTTAGCGCGACAAAAAAGAACACCGTTGCCATAATTATTAATACAGCCAGCAATAAATACATGAAAATACCGGGGTGATTGGTAACTAATAATACCATCTGAAATTTTGCCGCCATCGATATTTTTTTGAATCGGTTTTGTGTTGGAATATATGCAATATATTTATTTTAATATATAGGGTTACAACACAATTTTTTTACAATTAGTAAACCTACATTAAAGGTTAATAATACACAGATTTATTTATATTTGTTGCCTATACAAAATTCCCTATGTCGGCAACAGCACAACTAATAATTGGTGATAAAACGTATGACTTTCCGGTAGTTGAAGGTACTGAAGGTGAGAAAGCCATTGATATTTCAAAACTCAGAGATCTAACCGGGTATGTTACCCTTGATGTTGGTTACAAAAACACCGGCGCTACTAAAAGCGCTATTACATTTTTAGATGGCGAGCTGGGCATACTCAAGTACCGTGGTTACCCTATAGAACAGCTGGCCGAAAAATCGAGTTTTATCGAAGTTGCTTATTTGCTGATATACGGCGAATTGCCAACTGCCGACCAATTAAAAAGTTTTCAGTATGAAGTGAGCCGCCATACGCTGGTGCATGAGGATATGAAGAAGTTTTTTGACGGGTTCCCGTCAAAATCGCACCCTATGGGGCAACTATCATCGCTGGTATGCTCATTGTCTGCCTTTTACCCTGAATCATTAAAACCCAACCAAACCAAAGAGGAACTTAACCTGAGCATTATAAAAATGCTGGCTAAGATGACCACTGTGGTATCATGGATATACAAAAAGTCATTAGGCCACCCGGTTATATATCCGCAAAACAGGTACGATTATGTAACCAACTTTTTGTACATGACTTTTGGGCAGCGTACCGAACAAATTGAAATTGACCCGGTTATTGTAAGCGCCATGAACACCCTGTTAATATTACACGCAGATCATGAGCAAAACTGCTCAACCTCAACTGTGCGTATTGTTGGCTCGTCCGAATCAAATATTTACGCGTCTGTATCGGCAGGTATATCGGCTTTGTGGGGCCCGCTGCATGGCGGCGCCAACCAGGCGGTTATTGAGATGCTGGAGAAAATTAAAGAAGATGGCGGTGATACCGATAAGTGGATAAAGAAAGCTAAAGATAAAAACGATCCGTTCCGCCTGATGGGATTTGGTCACCGGGTATATAAAAACTTCGACCCGCGCGCCAAGATCATTAAAAAGGCCTGCGATGATATTTTAGAAAAATTAGGTATTGACGACGAGGTGCTTGAAATAGCCAAAAAGCTGGAAGAAGTGGCACTGAAAGACCCATACTTTGTGGAGCGCAAACTATACCCTAACGTTGACTTTTATAGCGGTATCATTTACCGTGCCTTAGGTTTCCCAACTGATATGTTTACCGTATTGTTTGCCCTGGGCCGTTTACCTGGATGGATTGCCCAATGGAAAGAAATGAAAGAAAACAAAGAGCCAATAGGCCGCCCGCGCCAGATATATGTAGGCGATGTGAATAAGGACTATGTGGAGATAGATAAACGATAATAGAAATTGTGTGATTTTTTGGAAAGCCTGCTGAGAAGCGGGCTTTTTTTGTGGGATTGTCTGAACCATGATTTATGGGATTTGTCAGATTATCAGTATGTTGTTATTTCAATAAACTTTAACATCTTGGTATAAATAAAACCGGTTATTTTGCCTTCAATGAATCCGCCTTCAAATATTTCAAATAGCTGCCCCGGCTTATCCTTATTGAACTATCTATATTGGTGCCCACTGTATAAAACTTCGTGTAATCGTCAATTAACAGAAGGGACTTATCAGCCTTAGCGTCATCCATAAACTTAGAGAGATGCAGTGCGTTAATTTCACCTAATTCAAGGCTTGCAGGCAAAGTAACGATATCGCCCCATAAGGCTTGCGTTACACTCTCATCTTTTGGTATAGCGGCTAAGTTGAGGTAATAACTGGTTTCGCGGGTTACTCGGCTTGTTGCGCTGTTAAACTCGGCTATTTCAAATGATGGGTTATTGCCATGATTTGAACAAATGGACGGCACAATACGCATGTACGAAACTGGTTCATTTGACCAATTATAAAACACCCTGAAATCATTAAAATGCGTATGGCTTGCTATGCTGAGTTTAACTTTTGATGCATATTTAACCACCGTATTTATAAATGTTTGGGTAGGATCGGCATTCCAGAAATTTGAATTGTTATATACATTTAAACCGGGCGGAATATGCGTAAGCAGCCACACATTTTTAGTTTTAGCATCGGCTAAATTAGCTTGTAGCCAGTTTAACATGTTATCGGCCTGCGGGTAGTTTGTCCCCGAATTTAATAAGGCGCTGTTGAACACAATAACCTTCAAATTGCCGGTTGTACAGGTATAATATCCCTGCGCCTTTAATTCATTGGCTGGCCCTTTTGGAAGATTTGGCGCCCATGCATCTGCAAAATCATTTAAAAATTTGGCGTCCTGAAGAGCGTAATCGGCACCGTAAGTATCGTTATTGCCCATTGCCGGGATGATGGTAACACCCGGAAAATGCTCCTTAAATAATTGGGCGATAAACCGGATGGTCTTCTTTTTCAATACCGAATCGGCTGGCTTTGCGCCATGCCAGATAAAGTCGCCCGCAATGATGATAAAGGCCGGATGCGGCAGCCGGGTTTTCATATTGTCTAAAGCCGATCGCAGGATGCCATAGTTTGCATCCTGGTATAATAAAGTCGCGTTGATGTTGCTTTGCGCTGCTGAGTTTTCAAAATATGTTTTCCATTCATCAATTGATGATGTTAGTAGCTTTCTTTTAAGCGTCGTATCCTTTGGCGTGCCGTATAACGGGTTAAAATGTATATCAGATACAATCAAACATTTTTCTGTTGCGCCTTCCTTTACTGTTTGAGAATAGCAGCTAACAGAAAAAAACAGGTTCATCAAAATGAGTAAACCAACAGAAAGCCTGAAAGAATGATCTTTAATGTTTTTCATGATCTTAAACAGAATTATATCCGGTAATAAATTTCAGTATATATACTTTTAACTCAAATAAGGGTCTTATGCGCCTATAGGTTTACAATTGGTCAACTAAAATCAGGACGAGTCAGTGTTCCAACTGTTCCAGGTGTTCCATCTTTTCAATTGGAACACCTTAAATCCGAAATCGAACATCCGACATCCGAAATCAAAAAATCAATTCTCCCCATCTTCGCTGCCAAACAAATAAGTTTCCTTATTGGTAACCGGCAGGTTAACGGTATCGCCATGGGGTAGCTGCCACCAGAAACGCAGGCGTATCTTTTCGTGGTTACCTATCTCATTCATCGTTTCTGAATCATATAACCGCCCGTTAAGCATTACGTACTTTATCTTATCGCTGTTATGTATATCATCCAGCGGATTGTCATTCATAACAACAAGGTCGGCCAGTTTGCCCGTTTCTAACGAGCCAATTTCTTTATCCATACCCAGGTAAGATGCGCCGTTAATAGTAGCGCACCGTATGGCCTGTAGCGGCGTCATGCCGCCTTGTGCTAACATCCACAGCTCCCAATGCGCACCAAGTCCCTGTAGCTGCCCGTGGGCGCCTAAATTTACTTTTGTGCCACCATCGGCTATTTGTCTTACATATTTTGACACTTCGATATGGCCGTAATCGCCATATTCGGAGGTTGACCTCCTGCGCGACCTTGCATCAATGATGGCTTGCGGGGTAAAGCTAAGCAGGTGTTCGTTTTTCCAAACCTCGGTGCGATCATACCAATAGGTTTCGCCAAACTGGGTACCATAGCTTACAATGAGGGTAGGGGTGTAGCCCGATTTGCTATCATTCCATAAACTCTTCACATCCTTATACACCGGCCAAACAGGTATATTATGCTCAATGCCGGTATGCCCGTCCAATATCATATTCATATTGGTGAAAAAGGTTGAACCACCCTCCGGCACAACTTCCATTTGCAATTCGCGGGCGGCCTCAATAATTTGCTGGCGCTGCTCGCGACGGGGCTGGTTATAGCTTTTTACAGAGAACGCGCCAACGTCTTTGAGCCTGCGCAGGTTTGAGCGTGCATCATCAAGGCCGTTGATAACGGCTTTGAAATCGCCATCGGCGCCATATAGGATAGTGCCGGTTGAATAAACCCGCGGACCTACCATACGCCCGGCCTTTAACATTTCTGCCTGGCTAAAAACCATTTCGGTATTGGTTGAGGGGTCATGCGCGGTAGTTACCCCAAAAGCCAGGTTGGCAAAATAGTTCCAGTCCTGTTGCGGCGATATGCCATCAGGGCTGGGGTGCAGGTGCGCGTGTACATCAACAATGCCCGGCATAATGGTTTTACCGGTAAGGTCGTATGTTTTTACGCTGTCGGGTATTTTTATATCAGCGGTTTTGCCAATTTTCTCAATCTTATTACGATCAATAATAATAGTGCCGTTTTCAATTACCTCATCGCCTTTCATGGTGATGATACGCGCATTTTTAAAAGCGATCTTCCCGGTTGGCACATCGGTTTTTAATTTCAAGCCAATATCAATACCCACTGTATCAACAACCGGGGTCTTATCGGTATCACCCTTTGCAAACGGGAATGCGTTGCGGATATCTCTTGTAAAATATTTTGGCCCCAGTGTCCATGCCAGTTTCTTACTGTCTTTGCTCCAATGCAGGTACGTGCCGGCATCGCGGGTAAGCTTGCTTAATGGGATAGCCTTATTGCTTGCCGAAAGATCCTGCGCTGTACCCGTGTTCACCATTGGCGTTAGGTAGCAGTTAAACAGCTCGGTAAACGCCATCCATTTACCATCAGGGCTTGGGTTAAACTGCGTGGCATAGGTCGATGTGTAAAGCGTTTTTTGGTTGGCCCCGCTAATATCCATTACCTTAAAAGCTTTTTTGCCATCCTCGCCGCTTTGGTAATATATTTTTGAATCATCAGTCGAAAACTGAGGGTTGATGCCATTATTGATCACCATTTTTGTTGTGCCACCGGTATCGGGTATGATATATATACCCGGATTTTTACCAAATGAATAGCCCAGTACTTCGTTTCCTTCGCCTTTGCGGTAAATTACTTTATCGCCTTTGTTGGAGAATTTTGGGGTATAGTAAAATCCTTTCTCGCGGGTTAACGGTGTTATTTGATGTGTGGTGAGGTCTATTTTATTGATAGTCCCTTTTAATTCGTCGGTCCAATCCACATAAACCAATGATTTACCATCCGGACTAAAAGCCGGGTCATATTCAAAGTGGTTTAAACTGTCAATACGTACAGGTTCGCCTTTGGGCAGGTCTTTGGTGTAAATATAACCTGCAGCATTAAAGGCAATCCGTTTCCCATCGGGTGAGGTGGTTACCTGCCTTATCATCTTTACTTCAAAATTATCCTGGAAAACCTTTTGCGGAAAATGCAGCGCATCGGTAATGGTTTGCTGCGACGTAACCTCGAAAGGTATTTTTATGGCAGTAAGCGTGTTTATATCTAAGTTCCAAATTTTTCCTTTAGCATAAAAGATGAGATTCTTACTGTCGGGTGTCCAGCTAAAATTAGGATACACACCAAAAATGGCCCAGGTTTCCTGCTGGTCATGTGATAAGTCATCATATACCGGCCATTCCTCGCCGGTGCTTAAATTATGCAGGTACAAAACGGATTTTAACCTCACCCGCTTTACAAAAGCCAATAATCGGCCGTCAGGCGATAACTGCGGGCGACAGGCGCCACCTGCCCCGCCGGTAACCGTCTCAATATCCCCGGTTTCGCGATTTAGGCGCTGAATGGCGTATATGCCCTTATAAGGATCTTTGTTGTATTGAAAATCAGGCCCGGGGGTAACATCCTCGCTCCAGTAAATATACTTCCCATCAGGCGATGCCGTTGGTTCGCCTGCATCTTGCTGGTCGTTTTTGCGTTTAGTTAACTGAATGCCATCGCCGCCATTTTTATGGTATAGCCACATTTCGCCCGCGCCAAGTGATCGGAAACCTGTAAAATGCTTACGGGCTACCACGTATTGGCCATCAGGTGTCCATGAAGCGTTGTTTAACAGCCTGAAATTCTCTTTGGTTAGTGGATGTTTATTGCTGCCATCGCTGTTCATAAGCCAAATGTTGTCGCCGCCGTCCTTATCGCTGGTATAGGAGATCAGTTTACCATCGGGGCTGTATCGGGGCTGTACCTCCCATGCCTTGCCGCCTGCCAATAAGGTTGCTTTGCCGCCGGTAACGGGTATGGTGTATATATCGCCCAGCAGGTCAAATACAATGCTTTTACCATCGGGGCTCACATCCAGATCCATCCAGGTGCCTTCATCGGTAGTAATGGTTACCTTTTTTGAGGGGGAGGGAGAGTTTTCTACATTCCATTTTTGGGCGTGGGCATTAAAACCAACTATTATCAGGATAAGAACGATGTATATAGGCTTCATTAAATTATTGTTTATACTGCGAAGTTAAAACTATTGAGTTGTTTTATTTCGAATTTCGAATGTTCAATTTCGGATTTATCTTTACAGAATGTCATTTATTTTTTCAATTTTCGCAATGATCGATCGGATAAATCGATAGTGCTAAATCCGAAATCGTAAATCCGAATTCCGAAATTCAAGAATGACCATACAGGAAATATTAAAGCAATACTGGAACCATGACGCTTTCCGCCCGATGCAGGAGGATATCATTACGTCTGTACTGTTGGGGCATGATACGCTGGCGCTGTTGCCAACCGGCGGTGGTAAATCGGTATGTTTCCAGGTGCCTGCATTGGCTAAAGAGGGGATATGTTTGGTTATATCGCCCCTTATTGCTTTGATGAAAGACCAGGTTGAGAACCTGAAAGCTAAAGGTATTGAGGCCATTGCTATAACATCGGGCATGGGCAAACGCGAAATTGATATAGCGCTTGATAATTGCATTTATGGGCCAATAAAGTTTCTGTACCTGTCGCCCGAGCGTTTACTATCTGAACTGGTGCACGAGCGTATCAAATACATGAACGTAAATTTAATTGCGGTTGATGAAGCGCATTGTATATCGCAATGGGGGTATGATTTCAGGCCGCCGTACTTACATATAGCTGATATCAGGGAACTGCACCCCGCCGTGCCTGTATTAGCACTAACGGCTACAGCTACTGCCGATGCGCGGGAAGATATACAGGAAAAATTGCAGTTTAAGAGCGGTGTCGTTTTTCAGCAAAGCTTTGAACGGCGAAACATCAGCTACGTGGTGCAGCATACCGAGAGCAAACTCCAAAAAATGTTGGATATTGCCAAAGGCGTGAAGGGCAGCGGGATAGTTTATTTACGGAGCAGGAAAGAATGTGCCGAAATAGCCAAATTTTACAGCGATAATGGTATCTCTGCCGATTATTACCATGCGGGTTTAAGCTCAGACGAACGTTCAAAAAAACAGGAGAACTGGAAAAACAATAAGATACGGGTTATTGTAGCCACCAATGCCTTTGGGATGGGCATTGATAAGCCCGATGTACGCTTTGTGATACATAAAGATATGCCCGATAGCCTGGAAGCTTATTACCAGGAAGCGGGCAGGGCCGGGCGCGATGAGCAAAAAGCCTATACCGTATTACTATACAATTACCCCGACCGGCTACGGCAGGAAAAAATGTTTGTGCTTAATTTCCCTTTGGTTGACGAGATTAAGTTGGTTTATCATTATTTAGCCAATTATTACCAGTTAGCCTATGGCGCAGGCGAAGGTTTGAGCTTTGATCTTGACCTGGGTGACTTTTGTTCGAAGTTTAAACTGGATGCAATAAAGACCCTTAATGCCCTAAAGTTTTTAGAGCAGGACGAATACCTGGCTTTTAATGAAAGTGTTTTTTTGCCTTCGCGTTTTAGGTTCGAGGTACAAAATGAGGCGCTTTATAATTTCCAGATACAGAATAGGGGATGGGACCTGTTTATTAAAACCCTTTTACGCTCGTATGGCGGCGCGTTTGAAAATTATGTGCGCTTAAGGGAGTTTGACGTGGCAAGGCGTACCCACATGAGCGTGCAGCAGGTAATTGAGGGTTTAAAGCAATTGCAGGAGTTTAATATATTAAACTATCTGCCTCAAAACGATAATCCGCAGGTTACTTATATAAAGGCAAGGCAGCATGCCAATAACGTGTTTATTAATAAGCGTTATATTGAGGAGCGCAAAGCCACCTACCTCAAAAAAATGGAAGCAGTGTTCGCCTATGCCGTGCACAAAAAATGCCGCAGCCAAATGCTGTTAGCCTATTTTGATGAGCCCCACGTCGGCAAATGTGGTATTTGTGATATATGCCTCGATGAAAAACGCCAAAAAAATGTCGGCGAAGTGGTGGATGTCATCACCAATGAGATAGCCGAAATGTTAAGTAACGCGCCTGCGGATATAGGCTCACTAATAACCGCTATTAAAACCGGTGTCGAAAAAGAGAAGATAGAAACCATACGCTTATTATTAGATGCCGGAAAAATAAAGTTTAACGGCGAAAAGTATTATATATAGGCCATAAACGGCCTCATCCCTCTCACAAAACACCATTCTCTGCTTACAACCACAATTTTTCACCCCGTGTTGGTCGATTAAAAACCGCCGTTGGTCTTAAAGAACACAGCGTGTGTCTATTACGCAAATTTGCCAATTAACTTTTTTGATTTATCACAGTCAGATGGATGTGTTTAAAAAAATAGAAACTCAAATAGCTGACAATCAAAAAAATAAAATAATGAAAAAAGTAATTTTAACCCTGATCACAATTGTAGTAGCCGTATTAACAACTGTAAATTTCTCTTATGCAACTGCTAAGAATATCGAAACAACTTTAACCAACGTTGGCAATATCAACAAAATTGAAGTACACGGAAACGTAGAAGTTTTGGTGGCCAACGGTGATAAAGACGAAGTAAAAGTAAACAACAACTATTATACAGAAAACGCCCTGGTACAGGATGAAGACGGCGTTTTACGCATATCATCATACAAAGCCGAAAAGCTGATCGTTTATGTCACTGTTACCGATCTGCGCTCAATAGCCGCATATGATAACGCCTCTGTAAAATCTGACGGTAAACTTTCCCTCATCGACCTTACCGTTAACTTATATAACAATGCTTACGCAGGTTTAAACTTAGATAACTATGCGGCCAACATTACTGCTAACGACCAGGCTAAAGCTGATTTAACAGGTAGCATTACCGAATATAACTTAACCTACAGCAATTCATCAACAGTTAACCGGTCTGAACTGGTTGCCATGAACGCTACCGAAACTAAAACAACTCCGCGCCATGCCCCAATACACAGGCACCATACCGTTGGCGAAATTGTAAATAGCTAATACCCGATAAATAATACCCGCTATACTTTAGCTCAATTTAATAGGCTGTCATTATAATAATGACGGCCTTTTTTGTGCAGGCCCCATCCGACCTGCGGAGTTTTTTAAACGGGGTGTCCCTCAACGCTTCCATAAAAAGCAAAAAAGAAACGTCATTGCTAGTAATAAAACCCCGAGGGGTTCTGAAGCTGAAATGACATGTAAAATACAACACGTCATGGGTAGGAACGAAGCAATCTCTAATGAGACAGGCGGTGAACTTGCATGCCGCTTTGCATGTGCAGAGATTGCTTCGTTCCTCGCAATGACGCATAATATGTTGTTGATAATCATCCATCCTCAAAAAATTCTTCCGCTTTTCATCCCCAAAAAACCGCCGTTCACCGACAAAAACCGGGTACACATCTATTAGACCAATATTGGCTGTAACGTTTATTATTTAGGGGGGTCTTATAGGTGTATTTAGAAAATAGAAAAAACTCAAATAATTGACAATCAAAATAATAAGACAATGAAAACTATAATTTTAACCCTCGCCACAGTTGCAACTTTAATAACAGGAACAGTAAGCTCCACTTATGCAACCACAAAAAACAATGTAGAAACTACATTAACCCATATCGGCAACATCAACAAAATTGAAGTTCGCGGAAACGTAGAAGTTTATATTGCCAGCGGCAACAAAGACGAAGTAACAATAAATAACAACTACTACGCCGAAAGCGCGTTGGTACAGGATGAAAACGGCGTTTTACGCATATCATCATATAAAGCCGAAAAACTGGTAGTATATGTTACCGCAACTGATTTACGCTCAATAGCCGCTTATGATAACGCCTCTGTAAAATCAGACGGCAGGCTTTCAATAATCGACTTAACCGTTAACTTATATAACAACGCTTACGCAGGTTTAAACTTAGATAACTATGCTGCTAACATTACTGTAAATGACCATGCTAAAGCCGATTTAACAGGCAGCATCACCGAATATAACTTAACCTATAGCAACTCATCAACCGTTAACCGTACCGAACTGGTTGCCATGAATACTACCGAAACTAAAACAACCCCAACACAAGTTGTAAAAGAACACCAGCATCAACAAACTGATGATGTGGTAGCACTTTAAAAATAACACCCAATCATATATATATAATGGAGGACTATCGTTGTAAATGATAGTCCTTTTTTTATGTAACTTTATTTGCCTTTAAAGCGTCAAATAATAACATGATCAAAAACTACTACTCATAAACCAAATCAAACCATGAAAAAAACAATTTTAAGCCTAATGATAGGCTTTGCAGGCATTTCTGTTATACTATTATCTTCATGCAGGTTAAACTGCGTCCACGGTTCGGGGAACCAAACTACCGAAACAAGAAAGGTAAGCGATTTTACAAAAATTGATATTTCGGGCGAATTCAAGGTAACCTTAAAGCAGGATAGCTCATCATCATTAACTATTAACGCCGACGATAACCTGTTGAAATATATCAAAACAGAAGTTAACAATGGCAAATTGCGCATCTATTCCAAGCGGAGCCTTTGCAGCAGCGGCGAGTTGACCGTGAGTGTAGGCATCCGCGATATTAAAGAAGTTGATGCATCGGGCGCGGTAAGTGTTACGTCTGACGGTAAAATAAATGCCGGGGATATGCATTTCGGCTTATCCGGCGCTACAAAAATTACTATGGACCTTAATGCCGCCAACGTAAGTACCGAAGGGAGCGGCGCTACCAAAATGAATTTAACCGGCCAGGCTACTTCACATAGCGTTGACCTTAGCGGTGTAGGTAAAATAGAAGCATTTGATTTTGTAGTGGGTAACTATAATATTGAAACCTCGGGCGCAAGCAAATGCGATATTAATGTACTAAATACGCTGAACGTACATAGCAGCGGCGCGTCGCACATCAAATACAGGGGTAACCCCACTACTGTAAACAATGATAAATCTGGTGCTTCCTCGCTCGAAAAGGTAAATTAGATCAATAATCATCTGCAATATTTACAAGGCCGGGGCACATAGCTTCGGCCTTTTTTTTGTGTATGCAGATATGTTTAATTTTCCTCTCCTCCTGTTGTCCGCAAACATGGAGGGGAGGAGGTTCATATTTTTAATTCTTTTAATCTGTTTTATAACAACCGATTGTTGATTTTAATTAGCTATTTATTATGTTTGCTGTCAGTACAATAAAAATAATATCCCGCACTACATTATGAAAAAAACATTGCTCATAGCAAGTACATTTATCGCCATACTGCTAACTAATTATGCATTTGCGCAAACACAGGTAAAAAAGGTGGTTACTCCCCGTAAAACAGTAACCAAAACAACCACTGTTATTAATAAACCAAGCGCGGCTACTCTGGCAGCAGGTAAAGAACTGATTTCAAAAGCCGATTGCCTTGCCTGCCATAAAATTGATACCAAATTAGTTGGCCCGGCTTACCTCGATGTAGCTAAAAAATACCCGGCATCTGAAGCCAATTATGCGTTGCTTACCAAAAAAGTGGTAAGTGGTGGCAGTGGGGTATGGGGGCCTGTGGCTATGTCGCCGCACCCCGGCATATTGCCTGCCGATGCTAAAAAAATGGTAGAATATATATTGTCGCTTAAATAAAATTGAGTTACTGCTGATACGGGTAGTATATTTGATTTAAGTTATTATAAACCAGCCAATTTAACTTTGTAATAAAATGAAAAACCACACCCGCAATAATTGCCCAATAAACTCAGCCGCTTTATGGGTTGTGGCAATGTTATTAATTTGCAGCACCAGCCTTGCATGGGCAAAAACCCCCAAAGTGCTTATATTTTGTAAAACGGCGGGTTATCACCATCAATCAATAGCGGCCGGCATTGTAGCTATCCAAAAGTTGGGTGCCGAAAATAAGTTTGATGTGGACACCACTACCGATGTCACCAAATTTACTACCTCAAACTTAAAACAATACGCCGCGCTGATATTTTTAAGCCCTACAGGTACAGGCGTTTTCAGGGACTCGACCGAAAAAGAAGCCTTAAAGCACTATATCCACTCAGGCGGTGGTTTTGTGGGCATACATGCCGCTACCGATTTTGAGTACGACTGGCAATGGTACGGCGATTTGGTAGGCGCCTATTTTAAAGCGCACCCAGCTCAGCAGAATGCGGTTGTTGATTTGGTTGATTCTTCCAATATATCCACCAGTTTCTTACCCCGTCAGTGGAAAAAATTTGATGAGTGGTACCACTTTAAATGGATGGCGAAAGACCTCCATATTTTATTGAAATTGGATGAAAGTACCCTCGACTACGGGAAAACCCCCGGTATAAAAATGGGGGCAGATCACCCTATAGCATGGTATCACAATTTTGATGGCGGAAGATCATTTTATACCGCGCTTGGTCATACCGATGAATCTTATTCCGACCCGCTTTTCCTCCAACATTTATTAGGCGGCATCAAATACGCCATGGGTAAAAAATATGCCGGCAAATGAAAAAAAGCAGGCAATGGCTATTAACGGTATTGGGTATAGCTATCCTGTTATATACCTGTAAGGTAACGCAATACCCGGTACAGCGTGACGCAACAGGCCGCATTTTGGTAAACCCGCATCCCGACCCGGCGCCAATGTCGCCCCAGGAAAGCCTGAAACACATGTACCTGCCCAAAGGTTATCACCTGCAACTGGTAGCCAGCGAACCTATGGTAAGCGAGCCGGTTGCCATTGTTTGGGATGGCAATGGCGTTATGTACGTGGCCGAAATGCTCACCTATATGGTAAACGTGGATGGCACCGGCGAGGGCGCTAAACTATGTACCATCAAACGACTGGAAGATACCAACGGCGATGGCGTAATGGATAAGGCCACCATATTTATTGATAGCCTGGTTCTGCCCCGCATGATGCTTACCGTGGGTCACCGCTTACTGGTAAGCGAAACCAACTCCAACAATATTTATAGCTATGAAGATACCAATGGCGACGGCAGGGCCGATGTAAAGAAACTGGTTTATAAGAACGAAACTATAGACAACAAGAACCTCGAACACCAAAAAAGCGGCCTGATGTGGAACCTGGATAACCGCATCTATGTAACGGTTGACCAGGTACGCTACACCTACAATTTTAAGGCTAACAAACTCACCCCCGATTCGCTGCGCGAACCGCCGGGCGGGCAATGGGGTTTAACCAATGATAATTATGGACGCCTGTTTTTCTCGCAGGCCGGCAGCGAAACCCCCGCTTTGAACTTTCAGCAAAACCCCTCGTACGGGCGCTTTGACTTTAAAGATCAGTATAACGAAGCATTCCAGGCGGTATGGCCCATTATTGCCACACCCGATGTGCAGGGCGGTTTACTGCGGTTACGTGCCGATAGCACCCTTAACCATTTTACCGCCTGCGCCGGTCAGTCCATTTACCGGGGAGATAAACTGCCTGCTGATGCCAGCGGCGACCTGTTTATTCCCGAGCCCGTTGGCCGTTTGATACGCAGGGCCAAAGTGATCAATACCGATGGTAAAATAACCCTGGTTAACGCTTATGATAAGCAGGAGTTTTTGGCATCAAGCGATATGAATTTCCGCCCGGTTAATACCGTAACCGGGCCCGATGGCTGTATGTATATTGTGGATATGTACCACGGCATTATACAGGAAAGCAACTGGACGCGTACCGGCAGCTACCTGCGCCCCCAAATATTACGCAAAGGGCTGGAAAAGAACATTGGCCGTGGCCGCATCTACCGCCTGGTGCATGACGGTTTTAAACCCGATAAGGCCCGCCCGCGTATGCTGGACGAAACCAGCGCGCAACTTGTCACTTACCTAAGCCATCCCAACGGCTGGTGGCGCGACAATGCCCAAAAAGAACTGGTGCTTCGCGACGACCAATCTGTAGTCCCGGCGTTAAAAACTATGGCGGTAAGTTCGCCTAATCAACTGGCCCGCATCCATGCCTTGTGGACCTTAAACGGGCTCAATGCGCTGGATATTGAAACCTTTGCCCGTGCCCTCAAGGATAATGACCCGCAGGTGCGCAAAACAGCGGTTTGGATAGGCGAGGACCTCATGAAAACACATACAGAGGTGGTTGACCAGTTAGCCGCTTTAAAAGACGACCCAAGCCCCGATGTCCGTTTTCAGCTCTCGTTATCCATGCGGTATAACCCATCCGAAAAAGCGCAGGCGGTTATCAGTTACCTGCTGAGCCATAACCCCAATAACGAGGTATTAGTGCAATCAAACAGGGTTTACCAGGCTAATTTGGAAGCTAAAGCCGAAATTGCGCGTACCGAACGCTTAATGCGCGAAGCCGACCGCAAACTGGTAACCCAGGGTGCCCTGATATTTAAGCAGCTTTGCGCTACCTGTCATGGTATGGATGGCAAAGGTGTAACCATTGGCGGCACGGGCATGACGGCCCCCATACTTGCCGGGGCCAAAGATGTGAACGGCAACCCCGATAAACTGATCAGGATATTGCTGCTGGGATTAAGCGGCCCGATTGATGGTAAAAAATACCCCGATGTAATGCCCCCGCTTGGCGGCAACGATGATGAATACATCGCCTCGGCGCTAAGCTATATCCGTAACGACTTTGGCAACAAGGCCCCAACCGTTAAACCCGCCGACGTAAAACGCGTAAGGGACGAACTGGCCGGCCGCACCAAAGGCTGGACAATGGCCGAACTCGACTCTATAAAACCAAAACCCCTTCCCGGCAGGAGGAATTGACGTTGCGTGGAGCAGGGCGGTTGGCGAGTTGGTGAATAACATAAGAGCGTTGTCACGCTGAGCCCCGTCGAAGCGTATGCGGGCAAAGGCCTTTACGCACATGCATCGACGTAAACCAATATTTTAATGCGTTTACCCCAAAAAATCCGGGAAAAATCCGACATTATTTTTTTTTCATGTTTTTTGCAAAAAAAATAGGCTGAAAAAGCCATTGTAAACCTGCAGAAATGCGCCTTGCTACTTAAAGATACAAAAAAATAACCACTTTTCAAAACATACTGTTTATGCGGCTTGCTATAGCTAAAAAGCTACCTGTAAAGCGGTTAAATGAAAGTGGCGCAACGCCAAAATAACGCACCAAATCACCAACCCGGCGCAGCATTCAAAGGTTAAAAACATTATTTTAAAGCTGCCTCATGTGGCCTAAGCAGCACTTCAAGCAGCCTTAAAAAGCTATCACCACACTTCCCGGGCCCATTTAAATGCCTCGTGCCACAATTCATTTCCTCCGTGCGATTCCTGCTTTCGGGAAGGTGCAGGAAGGGGTTTCGCAAAATGATAGAACTGCCAACTGCCCACTCAAAACTGCAAACTGAAAAGCGGCCTCTGTGCGATAAGGGAAAGGGTTTGCGGAGCGACAGAACTGCCAACTGCCCACTCAAAACTGCAAACTGAAAAGCAACGGCCCCGTGCGATTCCTTCCCTTGGGAAGGGAAGGAAGGGGTTTCGCAAAATGATAGGACTGCCAACCGCCCACTCAAAACTGCAAACTGAAAAGCAACGGCCCCGTGCGATTCCTTCCCTTGGGAAGGGCAGGAAGGGGTTTCGCAAAATGATAGAACTGCCAACTGCCCACTTAAAACTGCAAACTGAAAAACGGCCTCCGTGCGACTCCCGCTCTTGGGCGTGTGCAATGTCATTAAGTTAGTTAAGGAGGAATAGGTTTTCTATAAAAAATATTTCTATGGCCCATCGGGCCTACCCCTTTGTAGAAAAAAAAGTAAAAAATAAAATTGTGCCGTAGGTACAACCCTAAATTGACAGGCTGATAATGCCCATTGGCGAAGGGTAGCGCCTAAGGCGCAAAAAATGTTATTGTTGATATAGCTACAAAGGGGTAGGCCCGATGGGCCAGTCATTTTTTAAGTATAAATTCCTCAACTTAATGACATTTGGGGAAGGGAAAGAAGGAGTTTCGCAAAATGACAGGCGTATGGAGTAAGGAAATAAGTGTAATTTTTAAAGATTATAGAATGTTTGGTATATTTGGTAAAAGCTTAGAAATTGGATCATGGAAAGAATTGTATTGGAGGTGGATGATTACGATAAAGAGGCATTTATTCAGTACCTGGATCAACTGCGGGATAAAATGGCCGAACGGGGGCTAACCCAAGAAATACTCGAAAATATCATGAAAAATGAATGAGCATCACCTACGAAGTGTAGTTGTGATTTGCTTTCAGATTTGTTCTTTGCTATATTTAAACACAACTTTGCAATATATCATAGTTGGCATACTGCAGTTGTGATTTGCTTTCAGATTTGTTCTTTGCTATATTTAAACACAACCAAGGCGAATTTGTTTAACCCCCATTAACCGTTGTGATTTGCTTTCAGATTTGTTCTTTGCTATATTTAAACACAACTTTAGACCCTAAATACCTGGCAGATGAGTAGTTGTGATTTGCTTTCAGATTTGTTCTTTGCTATATTTAAACACAACTTTTACGGGAAAGGATAGCACTAAAACATAGTTGTGATTTGCTTTCAGATTTGTTCTTTGCTATATTTAAACACAACGGCGATAAATAACGTAGCAAATTCAGACCCGTTGTGATTTGCTTTCAGATTTGTTCTTTGCTATATTTAAACACAACAACAGGCGTTTTGCTTTGCGCATTAGCGTTGTTGTGATTTGCTTTCAGATTTGTTCTTTGCTATATTTAAACACAACCTTAGCCGAACCAAAGGAGCAACGTTTGAGTTGTGATTTGCTTTCAGATTTGTTCTTTGCTATATTTAAACACAACAAAAGAAGGATTCATTGCCGGTTACAACGCGTTGTGATTTGCTTTCAGATTTGTTCTTTGCTATATTTAAACACAACTAAATGCCGATAATATATCTACATTACCCGGTTGTGATTTGCTTTCAGATTTGTTCTTTGCTATATTTAAACACAACTCCTTTATCGTTTTGGTTGTTGGTGTATTCGTTGTGATTTGCTTTCAGATTTGTTCTTTGCTATATTTAAACACAACATACCCCTGTTTATTGCATTGATTGTTAGTTGTTTATAGCAAAAAATACAAAGAAAAAAATTGCCCGATGATTTCATAAAAACCATCGGGCTTTTTCATTAAAACAGTTCTAATTGTTGTGGCGTGCTGGGCAATTCCTTTTGCTCTTTGCCATAAAAAAGTTCCATCATGCCAAATTGTTTATCCGTGACGGTTAAAATTCCGACATTCCCTTTTGGCGGCAATAGTTTTTTTACCCGTTTAATATGCACATCGGCATTTTCGCGGCTGCTGCAATGGCGCAAATAAATCGAAAACTGGAACATACCAAAACCATCTGCCATAATATCTTTCCGAAACCTGGCGTAAAGCTTCCGATCCTTTTTAGTTTCGGTGGGTAGGTCAAACAATACAAGTATCCACAAAATGCGATATTCATTAAAACGCATGGTATTATTAAGTCATAAGTCTATAGTCCAAAGTCTTGGGTCAATCTTAGCCTTACTTTATAAATAAAGTTTTTACTTAGGGCTACCGACTTCAGACTTTCTACTTCCCGGCATTGGTATAAGCGGGTATAATATTTTACGGCTCGTTGTTTCATAACATTTAGCCAGCGAAGCGGTAGTACGCTGTAAGCCCACCATTAGCGGGCTGCTCTCTTTTTCAATATGTACGTCCACTGTAGCAATCCCTAATAAACGCGCTTTCAGTTCGGTAGTTATAAAATCAAAATCTTCGCCGTCGTCCAATATCTCGCATACCATTTTATCAACATAAGGCCGGTAAGGCTCCATAATATCATCGGCCAGGCAATAGGCATTGTATTTATTACGGTGATGAATACCCAATGTGGGCAGCAACCCCGACGATACCAGCCCACGGGCCACCATGGCCCGCAATATAGCATAGCCATAATTAAGCAGGTTATTAGGCGGTTCGCCTTCACGCCGGCGGAAAAAATTCAGATCAACCCCAAACAAATACCGCCAATAATAAGCCGCGGCCCGGCCTTCAAAATTATCCGGATCGCCTGACCGTACACTTTTTGCCCAGCGCAGCAGGTTCTCAACTTCTATTCCCCTGCCACTTAATACAGCGGCCTGGTTTAATATTTTGGCGCTTACCGTTTGCTGCCATAATTGCTTTTTAAGCGGCTCGGTGGCGGTAATTTGATGGCGGAAACGTTCGCTCTGTATATCGTGCCCGTCCAAAGGCATAAACAACCCAACAGGGTGGTGGGTATCATCGCAGGTAATAATAGCGGCATTGTTTTTCAATAGCGCGGCCATAGCAGCCTGGGTAATGGTAATTTGCTGGTTGTCTAATATAACTATGCCAATATCCTCTACCGGGACCGATCGTTTATTATCCTTCTCGCCGAGCCTGACAGGCGCGTCGGGCACTTCTATCAATAATTGTTCATTGCGCTTGCTAAGGTAAGCCGGATTGCCGAAATAGAGGGTGCGTTTGATCATAGTGTTCCTTTAAAAATTGGATTAATATCTCCTAAGCGGTCAACTTTTAATTTGATGCAAACATCTTTAATCATTATTCCATTAATAGATTTCTGATTCTTTGATTGTGGGCTTCCAACGCCATATTCATTTTGAATTGGGTATTTGATTTTTAATTTTTCTTGCTCTTTAAATGGGATATTAAATATAGTATTTGCACTATAATAGGGGATAAAGTTTGCTGTTGTGCCTGCACCATCAATAAATTTATAAATCATTGTAGCTTGATTATTATTTAATGCATGGTTTTCTTTTTCTTCTTCATTAGGTAAATAAACCAAGTCATTTGGTGATAGGTAAAATAAAAGACGATGATTTTCAATATTCACTTCTGGGACAGGGGTTAATCCTTGCTTCTGTCTTTCTATTACAACATTTAATGGGATAGTATCATAGCTTCTTTTACCATATTCATCTTGATAAATCGCAAAAAATAAATTTGTTCCTTTTGCTGCCTCAACGTATTTGTCTTTTTTATTGCCTTTTGTTCCAATTGTAAACTTATTCCCTTTGGGCTCATAAGTGCGTACTTTAAAAATAGGTTGATGTTGTTTGCCGTTATTCAATTGAACTATATTTTTGTTTAATTCTTCTAATCCATCAGGTGAAAATGCTAATTCTGGATACTCAATTATTTTTTCGTTTTTAATCTCATTATACTTATGTAAATGATTCAACATTATTTTTTGAATGCCGGTATCTGTAATATTTTTAATTTTAGACGAACCAAAACTTTCATCAACTGTTACCCTTGATGCAACATTTTCGTTGTCCAAATAAAAAATCTCAATTCTTGAAATATCTATATCATTCCATTTATTGTTATTTTCTTTAAAATACTTAATAAGTTGCTTTTTATCGCCATTTTGAAGAACCAATTCTTTGATATATTTCCTTAAATCTTTGTTAACGATACATTCCCAATTATCTAATGCTATAGATAAGGATACAATTTTTTTAAATTGTAACTGTACTAAACCTGCCACTGTATCTTTGTGCATAGGCTTACGGATGGCCCAATTATCGCCAATTGTTTGTTTTACAATCTCTTTTGTATTATTACCGCTTTCATCTTTTTTCCATGCCTGGTAATGATTAACTGATTTATTAATTACACGTAAATTTTGTTTAAAGCTTATTATAATATTAGCCAACTCATCTCTTGCTTCTTGCGTGAAAGTTTCCCAAGGCTTATAAAATACCCATTTGTAATTTTGCATTGAATCATCATACTTTTTAAAACATAGTTTATGCTTTAAATCATATCTCTTATTTTCCTTTTCTTCTTTAGTGTTTTTACCTAAAGCACTTTCATTATTTAGATAGTTAACATGGCTTCGACTAAGGCAAGCAATAATAATCGCATCTAAAGCATGATGGCGATGATCAATTCGTTTCTTGTTAAAGCCTTTTTGTAATTCAATCGGCATCTTTGTTTGAAAAACTCTTTTGCCTTCTTTATTTGTCCATTCCCCAAAATCTAAACTGCCTGTTAACATATTCAAACGTTCAAACCTTGGAGTAATGATGTCATTCCATACATCGTGTAAGCCCCAATCTTGTTTGAGTATGGATGTTATTGTGCCATTACTGACAATTACATTTTTAGAAATCGACTCTTGTTCATCATCTTCACGAACAATATTGCTCATCAAATTTTTTACAACTTTACTTATGTAGCGGCTATCATTTAATTGTCTTTGTATAAATGATTCAGGAATATCATTCATTAAAAGTCGTTTCATTTTACTACGACTTTTACTATAATGATTTTTTACAAAATCTTCATATTGTTCAAGTGTGAATATAGTAGCAGTTCTTCCGAAGCTTAGCTGTACTATCTCTCCCCCCTTTTTATTAATAAATTCAAGGCCCAGCAACTTATCTTTAAGTGTGTTTATTTCAGTTTCACAAATTACTTTATTGCTAAAGGAGTCATCAAAATACCTTGATTGTGGTATAATATGTTCAATATCATATTCTCTTGTAAAAAGCTTATTTAAAGGGATAATACTACCGGTATAAGGTGATCTGTATTTTTGTTGCAACCAAAGTTTATAACGAATTAATTCTGAAGAAGTAGGTTGAGATTGCTTAGAAATCTTTAAAATTTCATCAGGTATATTCCCATCTTCTGCGCTTAAAACCCCTTCCTCATAAATTTTCAAAATTTCCTGCTGTGAGGGTGAGTAAGGTCTTACATTTTCTGTTTCCCCATCGTTTAGTAATTCCGCCAATAATGCCTTTATCCTAAGATTGGTATTCTCATTTTCACTTATTTGATTTGTCATTTGTTCGCGCTTCTTTGCGGGATTCTTCATTTCACGACCAAGTTCTATATGTATTTCATTAAAGAAATTCGCCTCTCCATTGCCATACCTTTTCCATATATCACGTACCACTTGCAAAGTTTCATTAATTACCTGCTCTACAATAGGATTACGTAAACTGTGTTGTTGCAAAAGTTCAATCTTATCTGCTGTTTTCCATTGATCTGATTTTTCATCTTCGGAATGACGGTCATAAATGATATATGAAGCGAGCCATTCTGGTAAATTCTGAAAATGCGTTATATCTGTAAGATTTATTGATTTTTCTCTTACTCTGTTTCTGATTTTTTCATCAAATTCAGCATTTATAATTTTGTCTATTCTATCTTTTGCTTGCGGATGAATATCTTCTGCATGCCAATATTTACCTAAACGCATTAATGGTAACAGTTTCTTGATAGCTTTGGCTGAATAAGCGCCATATTCCTTTTTAAATGTGGGGGTTTTTTTGAAGCTCTCAACAAAATCATTTCCTAACTCTTTCTTTTCAGCAAAGGTTTTTAATGCCTTTTCAATATCAATTTTATCTTCTACGGAATATAGAATATGCCATAATGCTTCCTCGTTTTCCTGAGTTAAAAAATCTTTTGATACTGTTTCTGTTTTAGTAATTCGTAATAAAATCAAGGCCCTTGTTTCGTTACATGGGTAACTTTTATCCTCCACATAATTCCAGCGATAATTAGCTTCGCTTTTTTTGAAAAACTTTATTAACGCTTTTTGGTCAATTTCTTTCCTATCATTTAAAAAATCAAATAAATTTATCCAGTCTTCTTCAGATGCCAACAATTCTCCAGTAACTTCTATATCATCAGGTTGCCCTCTTTTATAAATGCGCAAACTTTGAAGCCATTTCCAAAGTCTAAATTCCTGAAATAAAGGGTGTGATTTTGCAATACATTTTATTGGTTGTATTTCCAACTTGCCATCTTTTATAAATGTTCTGCTTTCAAACTTGCAGTTACTGATTAATGAAGTTTTGCTTTTTAGAGGGCGTTGGTAAAAAATAATATCATTCAAAAAAAGGTGTACAAAATCTTTTTTTGAATTGCTATTTCTGTGCGCATCATTATTTTCATATAATTCTTGAAGGCAAGATTGATAAAGGTTTTTATCCTTCAATTCACAGTGAAACTCTTGCTGTGTTTTTAAAATTAGTTCTAACTCAGCCTTGTAGAATTTACGCTCAATAACCCTAACCAATTTTCCTTTAATTTTTTGATTTGGATTTTGTAGCAAAGTGTCATAAATATAAGTCCCTACTGTTTTTTGGCTACTATGGATTTTTTCTTCAGTACTTTTTTTAATGGCAATCCAATCTTTTTCTGAATCAACAGCTTTAAAACTTCTTTTTTCCTTTCCCTCTTTATCAGTTTTTATTGTTTTATCATCATTAATATCTGTCGTTACAATAAATTCCTTAGTTTTTCCTTTCCAATCAAACAAAGGTACTTTACTAGCTCTACGATAAACCCATCCATTTTCTAAAACAATGCTATACCATATTTCGTCTTTTCCTCTTTGGGGTTCATCACCAATAACATCAGATACTTCCAATGTGAAAAATTCAATCAATTTATTGGGGTTCTCTTCTTCATCTTCTCCACGCAACTGATAGTAGCCTCTTTTTTGATTGAAATTCAAAAGTAACCAGGCAAGTTCTTCCTTTTCTATTTTCTTCTCTAATGCCTTTTTACGCAAATAATAAATGGTCCAATCGTAAGGCACCTTCTTATTATCCTTTAATAGTTGCGGCTGATATTTTTCAAAATCCAATAACATTTCATCAAAAGATTTCTTAAAAATGAAATCTGATTTATTAGTTTCAGGATTAAAGATATATGGAAGCTTAGGTTCAGTTTCAGGAATAAACTGGCCTAATTTTTTTGAAAAGTCTATTTGTTTTGCATAATGATCGGGTAGAAAACCTAAAATATTTAGAACTCTATGTAATCTTTCCCTTCGTAATAGCTGTCTTTCTCTAAGTCGTCTTATTCCACGAAAATCGGTTCTTTCTGCTGTTTGGGAAAGTGACTGTCCGCT
>JABDBT010000021.1 GCA_013288465.1 Bacteroidota bacterium
GCTATGCACCTTTACCATGAGGTATAGCAATCTACAAAAACCAGTTTATTAGCTTTTTGGCCCTGGCTCAGGATTTCACTTACTGTCCCTTTGGCGAAGGTTATTGATTTGGCCTCTTGCTGGGCATTTACACTCATGGTGCGGACCCTGCAAAATGATGGAAAAATATGTTTTTACAAACGACACCGTTGCCCGTTATTTCAATAAAACTTTTGTCAACTATGAGATGGACATGGAAAAAGGAGAAGGTGTTGATTTCGCTAAAAAATATGCCATTCGTTCCTATCCTACTTATCTTTTTTTAGATTGCAATGGAAATGTAGTTCACCGGTCGGGCGGTAGTATGCCGGCAGCTGAATTTATTGCTGTTGCGCAAAAGGCTGCCAATCCGGCTGAAACTTCATTGGCCATAGCAGCCCGTTATGCAAGCGGCGACAGGAGCCCCGAATTGGTGCTAAAGTATGTTAGTGCATTAAAAAAATCTATTCCAGCTAAAGCTACAAGGATTTACCAGGAAGACCTGCTTACCGTTAGTGATGAAGTATTGCTAACTGATGTGGGCTGGGAGATCATTAAACTATACCCATTAAATGAAGATGACCGGTTTACCAAGTTTTTGAATGCTAATGAAGCTCACTTTGTTTCAAAGTACGGAAAGGACGAGGTGAAAAAATTTCACGACCAGGTCGAATTGAGGGCTTTATATCAAGCCTTGGGTAGAAAGGATAAGGAAGACCTCTTTAAACGCCTGGCTATTTATCGGCAACACGCTGATGTGGCAATGCTGCATACAGCAGCAAAAGTAGAATTAGTATATTATTTTGATATGAAAGATTATCCTACTTTCATCAATATGGCTAAGCAATATTGCCAAACGGTATTAAAGACAGATGATGCTATACTCAGTTTTATTGCGCATCACTGTGAGCAAAATACAGACGATAAAGCTGCGCTTCAGCAGGCTTTGGCAATGGCTAAACAGGCACTTATGTTGAATGATAAAGTATATGTCAACCAACGTACTTATGCCGACTTGTGTTATAAATTAGGGTTTAAAGATGAGGCGATGAAGGCTGCTGAGGCTTCTTTGCAGATCATTGGTGATGATAACCCTAAGGTAGCAAAATTAGTAAAGGAATTTATTGAAAAGATAAAAGTGATGTAATACCGGCTATTATAATGCTTAAATAATAGCCATGGGTTTGGGATTCATTTGAATTTCAAACCCATTTTTTAATTTAAGTGATATACCAAATATTTGGAAATTAGATAAAGTGCCGCTTACCGGCTTTTGCCGGTAGATCTGTTCTTTGTCTGAACCACGATTCGTGGGATTAAAAGATTAACTTGATCGCTTTCTTAATAGGCAGTCGCCCGATCTCCTCCCGATAGCTATCGTGATAACTAATCGCCACCCCCCTAATGCACCTTATAACTTGCAAGATCGTTATATATCTGGCGGAAAGAACTGCGCAACCCAATGGTTATTATGGTGGCGTTATAATCAAAGGCCGAGCTTTTTTCTTCCCGGTATAAGGCGCTAAGCTCGATGCGTAAATTGAATTTAGGGTTTAGTACATAAGCCACTTTGCCTTCGAGATAGTACAAATTAGTAGTTAGGCCCTGGCCGGTAAAATTGCCAAATGATTCAGACAAGCCCTGCCCATTTTCGTCAATATATGCCCTGGCAGGTTTGTTATAATTTTGAAAAATATCCTTACCATAATTTAGCCCGTTTATATCCAGCCCGTAACGGCCAAAATCTGCCTCGCCCGAAAAATCAAACCTTTTGTACGAATAATTCAACTGTCCAACTGCTTCCCTGAAATTAGCACCCCACGGGTGGGCAAGCGGCTCGCTCTCTTCCGAGTAATTTTGAACGGTGCTACGTTCAGAATAGGTATATGGTTTTACGTTATTCGTTTCGACCAGGTAGTTAAGGTTTTTAACATTAAACAGGTTGGCACCCCTAAAACCTAATTGCCAGCTGTATTTATTCCTGGAGCTACCATTGCTCGAGAAAAAGTTTTTTGACTCAAACTCGTCCAGCGCAAACTGGCCGTAAGCTGTAATACCGTCGGTAAGTTTATACTTGCCGGTAAAGCCTATTAAGGCATTATCCGGCGATCCGTCTGATGCTTCCTGGGTCCTTAAAAATATAATCGGGTCAATATAACTCACGTCAAATCCACGCGGTTTGCCGGTATCATCAGTTGATGACCATATAATGGAATCAAAAAAACCAAATGAAAGCCTGTTGCTTATGTTCCAGTCTAAATAATGAAAAACGCCCCATTTGCTGCGGTTGCTTGTATAGTTATTGATGTTGGCATACATGGGGTCGTCAAAGTTGGCCCATAACACCATGTATTTTACGTTGCCTAAATCGGCAGTTATCTTAAAAAATGGATATGGCGCTGCATAATCTGATAAAAGCAGTGATCGGTAGCCATCGCCTATAAATGTTTTATCGCGCCCGGCGGTAATGTTCAAAAATTTTACAGGCGTGTAGGATGCTACGGCAGTAATGTACGACCAGTTATCAACGTTGCCACTGTTATGATCAATAGCCTGCCCCGGTATTACACCAACCTGGCTAATATAAGCTTGCAGGTAACTGGGGAAAATAGCCTGGTTGATATACCCGCTAACATTGTAAGAAAACTTGCTGCTTACCGTACCACCCGCCTGGAACCCATAGGTAGTTGAATATAGGTTTTTAGTATTAGAGAAATCGCGGCCTACATTAAGGTCGGGCATAAAATCGGCATAAAATGTATTGCCGGGGCTTTTTATATCAATTAAATGCTCATTAAATAATTTTCGGTAACCCCAGGTATGCTGCTTATTATCGGCGCCATAATTCATGAGGGTATCAAAGTGGTTTTTTAGCAGGGAATCATCAACAAAAAAAGGTTTTATTGAGGTATGTTCGCGTGTTTTTGTTGAATAGATATCCGAATCAAATTTTTGATAAAACTGGAACGAATAGGGCTGATATTCAGACTGCGCCCTGGCCGTGTTTATCATTACTATTAATAAAACAACACCACTAAATAATTTCTTCATAAATAAATTCAAGTAAAATATTATTCAAAATAGTTATGGGTTTTATACCCGCCCTTTTTTAAATAATCGTCTTTTTTAACCAAATGCAAATCGGCTTGCATCATATCACTCACCAGGCTCTGCAGATCGTATTTAGGTTGCCAGCCTAATTTTTGTTTGGCTTTTGAAGCATCGCCTATTAACAAGTCAACCTCTGTTGGCCTGAAGTATTGGGCATCAACCTTCACCACAGTTTGTCCGAACCGCAAATTATTAACATCAAGGCCAAGCTCTTCGGCTTTCTCCTGGTCAATATCAATGATCACTCCCCGTTCGTACTCATCTTTGCCACTAAACTCAATTTCTATGCCTAATTCGGCAAATGCCATTTTTATAAACTCTCTTACTGTGGTGGTTACCCCGGTGGCGATAACAAAATCTTCGGGGGTATCCTGCTGCAGCATCAACCACATGGCCTCGACATAATCCTTAGCATGGCCCCAATCGCGCTGGGCCGACAGGTTACCAACATACAAATAATTTTGCAGGCCCATGGCTATTTTTGAGGCCGCCCGCGTAATTTTACGGGTTACAAATGTTTCGCCCCTTATCGGACTTTCGTGGTTAAACAATATGCCGTTACAGGCAAACATTTTATATGCTTCGCGATAATTTACAATTATCCAATACCCATATAATTTGGCAACCGCATAAGGTGACCGCGGGTAAAACGGCGTACTTTCGCTTTGCGGTACGGCCTGCACCAAACCATAAAGTTCGGAGGTGGCGGCCTGGTAAATGCGGGTTTTTTGAGTTAACCCCAACAACCGCACGGCTTCTAATAAACGGAGCACACCTATACCATCTGCGTTAGCGGTATATTCGGGTGTATCAAAACTAACTTTTACATGGCTTTGGGCTGCAAGGTTATAAATCTCATCGGGCTGAATCTCCTGCACCAGCCTTATCAGGTTGGTTGAATCGGTGAGGTCGCCGTAATGCAGTTTAAGCTTAACATTAGGCTCATGCTGGTCATGGTACAGATGGTCGATACGGTCGGTATTAAATGAAGAAGCCCGGCGTTTAACGCCATGAACCTCATAACCTTTTTTTAATAAAAATTCGGCCAAATAAGCACCATCCTGTCCTGTAATCCCTGTTATTAACGCTATTTTCATTCGGTAATTGATAATAACCTACAATACTGCAATATTATCCAATTAATTTGTAAAAGACGGCATTAAGCGTGGTAAGGGTGTATTTTCTTTTTAGGAAGAGGCGGCTATTATTCCGATTGCATCTGTCCAAAATAAGGATTATCGGGGTTTACAATTAACTCGCGCTGGTAAGGATGAATAAGAACATCCATCTCTTCTAAGGCCATTGCGCCAAGCAACGGTTCACTGTCACCCGGCAATACCAGGGCGTTTACCGTACAGCGCCGGTTCTTAAAACGGACCTCTATTGGCCCAACTACATCGCATTCTACAGTAGGGCCGTCCGGCTGCTGCCTTTTACGTTGCCCTATTATTGGTAGCCGCAATTGCTCCTGTATGTTTTCATTGATACACATATAAACGCTTGTGGTATCAACCAATATGTTTACACTTATGCTTTTAATCTCAACTTCGCCAATATTACTGCGCCGGGCAAGTGCCAGGTCTTTACCATTTATTAATTCAATTTCCGCATATACATGCCACATAATGAATATTTGTGAAGTTAAGGCCTATAATTACTATTCCGAAAAGCCAATCATGAGGCGAAGTTTAATTGCTGGATAGGTTCGATGGCCATCCTTGCCCCTGCCTGGTCATAGTAAATACACCGCATCCTTTGCGTATCAATCACCCAGTTTTCTACCCCGGCCTCTGCGGCATGATGGCAAAAAGCGGGGAAATCAATTTTTCTTTCTTTGTACAAAGCAATGGCATTACGCAGCCGGGCCTCTGATGATCTGTCGGCTATTATTAAGGGTTCGTACATCGGCTCGCTTTTTACCCTATATCTGTATTCGTCAAAATAAATAACCACGCCGTCCTTAACAATATATTCACAGCGCATCATCCCCAGGCCCATTATGTCTTCAATATATTTAGAAAAATCGGCCGCGGTTTTTACTTTGATATGCGCTGTTTGTAGTTGTTGTTCTGTCATCATGATATCGTTTCTTTATTAACCTGCATTGTACAAATGCTACTTTTTTATAAACAGCTATATAACTTACTATCAAAATGAGTTATAACCCCTCACCAAAAAAATACCCATTTATGGTGATTTTTATTAATGGATTTGCATCACTAAGGTCAGCTTTATGATTTAATGCCAGTACCGTAGAAACACGGTATTTTACAGGGTGTTTTTACGGTAAAAAACACGGCGGGTAGCTATAAGATAATTGATAGAGCAGATAATACTGAATAATGAAGCTGACTTCGATGTTCAACATTCATTATTCAACATTCGTTATTCAAAATTGAAAATATTGTTTTTACGGCACCGGAATATTATATTCCGGCCACTACATCTTCCAGTTCGCGGTACCAATCTTCGCCGTACTTGCGAATCAGTGGGGCTTTTAAAAATTCATGTACACTTACCTTTAATTCTTTACCAAAAGAGCAGGCCGGGCTGCAAATGCTCCATCGGTCGTAGTTAAGCACATCAAACTCGGGATATTTCGTTATGCGTATAGGGTATAAATGGCAGGATATGGGTTTTTTCCAATTAGTAGCCCCATCCTCATAAGCTTTTTCAATGGCACATTTAGTTATGCCGCCTTCCCATATTACGTAGGCGCACTCCTTATTCACGTCAACACATGGGGTAGTGTAATCGCCTTCAAAATCTTTTACGTAGGTGCCTTCCTTCTCGATGGTTTTAATGCCTTTGGCTGTCATGTAGGGTTTTACCTTTGGATATATCTCGTCGAGTATCTGCAGTTCGTCAAAATTTAAAGGTGCGCCCGAATCACCTTCTAAACAGCAGGCACCTTTGCATTTGTTCAAATTACACACAAAATTCTCCTTCACTACGTCCTCGTGTATCAAAACACTTCCTACTTCTAACATATATATTTATTTTTAAAGAAGAGCCAAGACACAAGAACCAAGATTTAAGAAATATTGTATAATTGATAGTATCTTACCGTTCGTCCTGATTCTTGTATCTTGGTTCTTGATTCTCTTTGTTTATTTATTAATGGCATTCAACGGGTATTTAAGCCCCCTGGCGCCTGTTATATCCATGGTTACACTACCTACTATTAACTCAACATGGGCCTTTATAGGTATCCTGTTCCCATCGTCTGTTATCCAAAGGTACAACTTACTGTCTTTTCTGAAAATTCGGCCCGGTATTATTGTAGGGTTAAATTTTAAACAGTTAAACGTGCCCAGGCCGCAGGTTACTTTTTCTTTGCCCATATAGGTTATGGTAAGGGTGTGTATGCCATCTTCTAAAAAGTAGGCCATATCAAACTTTTCGCCGATATTCATTTTAGAAACATCAATGCCCCGCGCATAATAGTAGGCCGATACAAAATCAAACACCTTCCCTTTAAACGGAAACACGCCCTTATTGGCTGTGATTTTATGGTCGTCGTGGTTAAAGGTCACATTATCGCTGTGGCGGTAACTGGCTTCGCGGCGATTTTCGGTATAAAAGTAGGGCAGCAGCGTGGTACGGTCAACATAGCTTTCATACCTGTTGCGCACTTTATAAAAAACATCAAACGTGCCTGCGGTTTTACCATCGGCAATAATGTGAAAGGTAGGATGGCCTTCAACTTTTTTATCGTCGTCCTCAACGTGTAAAGTAGCTTCGGCGCCGGTAAAAAAGCTGTATTTTAATTTATAGCTTAATTCTTCGCCGCTTTTAAAAACTACCTCGTTAATATCCTTAAGTTCCTGGCTAAATAACCTGTTAAAGCATGTGGTAAACAGTATAATTACAAGTAAACATTTTTTCATACTTTAAACGTTAATTTATAGAGACGTAAAAATATTGGTTGGTTGTATGCAAATTGAATACTAAGAAATCATTAAAAACGAAAAAAAGGCGTCATTGCGAGCGATAGCGTGGCAATCTCTGAACTTTGCAGGCGGGAATAGCATGTGTAGAGATTGCCACGCTATCGCTCGCAATGACGCTTTGTATAATAACATTAATCTTTCCGTTTATAAAGCGGTACGGTAGAGCATGGTTCGCCAAACATAAGGCTTTTTACAACCGGTGTTAGTTTTTCGGTTAAGGCTACATAAGCCGAAACCGGTACAGGCACATCACCACAACCTTTTATCACCATACGCTGATCGCGGTATTGTTCAGCGTCCATTTTTTCAATTGCCTTGCTGAATAATACCGTTTCTAATACTTCCTCATTACCAAAAACCACCTCGCTGGCATACGGCGCTATACGGTTGGCCAATAACATATAGGCCCATGCAGGTACAATAGCATCGGCCGAGCAAATTATACCCACATTTTTACCTTCATATTGCGTCCAGTCATGGTTCTTTACAAACTCCCTGAAATCTTTTTCGCGCAATATCAATCCCTGGAATAAATTAGCCGCAATATCATAGATCACCCGCTCGCCCTGCGGATAAAAATCAGCCGGGTCAAGTGTGGTTAAACCGCTTTGCGCTACTTTATTGATTATATTTTCCTGTATTTCCATTATCCCTAAAATAAAAAATCCGGGAATAGGTTTATAACGCTATTCCCGGATGCAAAATTACTTTAAATTTTAGCTATAAGAACTTACCTCTGTAATCTTTTACATTGTCCTTATCTTTCAGGGCGTCAAACACCTGTCCTTCCGACCGCTGCATCATAGCCTGCGCAATTTGTTGTTTCTCCCTTACCGCGTTGGTTAACGGTGCCGGGTTAGTGAAATTATCAACAATAAACACATATACGCCTTGCTGGCCAGCAACCGGTTTTGATATTTTATTAACAGGCGAACCAAATATGGTGCCTATTAGTTTATACTCGGCACCGCCGCCCGGGATAATAGGGTTAGCAAAAACAATGTTTTGTACCGGTGTAACCTTGCTGCCCGCTTTTTGAGCAACCTGGTCAATGCCCGATGCCCCGTTTAATGCCGCAGTAAATTTATCGGTTAACATTTTGCCTTTAACCATGTTTCTAACAGGTACTTCAATTTGTTTTTTTACCGTTTCTAATGGTAGAATGCCTTTTTTCTTAACCTCTACCAGGCGTGCCACCACATATTGGTCGCCAATGGTAAATACCTGGTCAGAAAGGTCGCCTTTATTGGCTTTATATGCCCATCTAACCAAATCACGTGCATTATCAAGGCCGGCAAAGCCCGAAGCTGTAGCGGTTACATTTTCGCCAACCAGTTTTTTCAAACCTGCTTTGGTTGCCTGCTCATTAAAATTATCTTTTGTAAGCGCTATCAGGAATGCCTGCGCTTTGCTGTATGCGGCAGTTTGCGTTGCACTGCTTGCGGTTAATGGTTTATCAACCACAGCCACCTTTACTACTTTTGATGATCCTTTTTGATCTTCAATTTGTATCAGGTGTACACCGTATTGCGTGGTAACTATTTTATATTCGCCTTTTTTACCGTTAAAAACAGGTTCTTCAAAAGCCGGTATCATGGCGCCACGGCCAAAAGTACCCAGCTCCCCACCCTTTGCAGCAGAAGTTTTATCGACTGAATACATAGCAGCCATATCAGCAAATGACTTTTTGCCCGACTCGATGATCTTTTTAATAGAATCGGCTTTGGCAAGCGTTTTTGGCAAGCCACCTTCTATTTCGGGGTTAAGCAATATATGACGGGCTTTAACAGAATCGGGGCTCATGCGCGCGTCAACCAGTTTGGCCAGGCTATAGCTTCCTTTTGATAAATAAGGGCCATAAACAGTGCCTACTGCTGCACCAAACATGATCGAATCTATTTTAGGATCAAGTTTCCCTTTACGCTGATAGGTAAGCGGGGTTTTTGTTTCGGCGTTTATTTGCACATACAGCGAATCGTTGGTGCTTGCTTTAAAAGCAGGTTCCAATTTGCTCACCTGTAACCTTACATCTGCCGAATCTTGTTTTGACGGAGCTCCGTTAAAACTAACGTAATCAATGTCCCTTGTTTCCTGCGCGTTTTTAAATTCGCCTTTATGCTCGTCATAATAGCTGCTATAATCAGCATCAGTTAAAGTAACCTTATTATCAGCAATGCTTGAATAGTCAAGCGAGGTATATTTAAAGTTAACCAGTTTGTTTTTGGCTTCGTAATCATCCTTAGCCTCTAACGAGTTAACGTATAAACCATTAGTGATCAATGACAAATACTTTTCACCTTCTTTACCCTGGATCAACTGGCTTACAAAATCAGCCCATCTTACTTTTTGAGGATCATCATCCTTCATTTGTTTGATGTTCTGAATTGCATTAATAAGGCCCGAACGGTCAAACTGGCCGGTTTGCGGGTTAGTAAATGCCTGTACAATTTGCGGGCTCGGATTGTTCCCGCTTATCATTGCCTGTGTTTCGTCGTCGCCGACAACTAATCCAACCCTATCCACTTCCTTTTTGATGATCAAACGGCTTACCATCTGGTTCCAGGTATTTTCCTGGATATAGGTAGTTATCTGCGGAGAGATATTCCCCTGGCCAGACTGCTGTTCAAACTGTTTCGTGTTTTGGTCAACATTTTTAGTAAACTCATCATACGGAACTTTTTCGCCGCCTACATTTCCCAGTTCATTACTGTCATCCCTAAAAAAAGACCCACCTGATCTTACTGCTTCACTTGCGATAAAAGCAAAAAGCGAGAGCCCTATTACAATGGCAACAATTTTGCCCATGCGGTCCCGCAAATAACCCATTACACCCATATAGTTTTATATAATAATTTTATGTATTAAAAAGAGGGCGCAAGATACAATTTTTAGTAAAATTATATAACACAAAATTTTACATTAAAAACAGCCTAATTTGCCGGCGTATCAGTTACATATAAAGTAGCTGTTGATTTTCCAAAAATGGGGTGTGTTAACTTTTCGTCGCTTGTAAATGTATTGCCCCTTACCACATCGCCGGTCATCATATTTACCAGTACGGGTTTATTGGAGTACATAACCTTTTTGGCCTGGTCCCAAATCAACTCGTCAGATTTAAAGGTATCGCCCTGCGCGTTTTTGGCCACCACATTTTTATGAAACTCAATAACTTTGGCAAAAGTATGGTTGATGGCCGAGTCGGCAACAATACTACCTGATTCCATGCGGGTAGAGTCGTAAAAAATGATCGTTACTCCTTTTGGCATCTGATCATAATCTTTTGCGGGGTTTTTGGGATCTTGTAACTGTAGTAATAAAGGCGCAAGCATACGCAGCTTTACTTTTGCCGAATCGCTGTAAATAAGGTCAACACCCGTAGTTTGCTGTACCGGATTTACGGATTGTTTGGCCGAAAGTTCCTTGATCTTTTTGAGGTCGTTATCACATGCGTTAAGTAACAACATGCTTAAAAGCAGTGCCGGCAGCAATAACCTTTGTTTTGCACCACTACGCATAAAAATCAATTACTCAAATTTAAACCTGCTGAACCACTTATCATTGATCATGAAACCTAAGTGAATGTTCACGTAGTTTTCTTTTACCAATCCGTTGTTCAACGTTCCGCGCTGACCAAGTTCGGCAGCTACGTTTATCTTGTAAAAGGAACTAAAACCGGGTTTTAACGGCAAGCCTAAACCAACAGTAAGCGCGTACGATTTAATATTGGTAGTACCACCGCCGGTAGCATTGTTTACATTAAGATAGCTTTGATCGTAAATTGCACCCAAACGATAATCAACCGTTGACCAGTAACTATTAATAGCATTAAAATTAGGTGTGAACTGGCCCCCTACGTTATATGTTTTACTATTTAATAAGCCCTGGTTTACACCGCCAATGGTTAAATTGGACCAGTTACCTGTGGAGTAATCGGCCCCAACCAAAAACTTACCATCTTCCTGGTACGATATACCATAGTGGATGATTTGGGGTAACTGTATTTTTGTTTTGGCTGATTTTTGATTGATCAATGTATCTGCCGCCACATTAGCTACTCCGCTGGCATTTAAAGTATATTGGCTAACAATATAGCTGCTTTGCGAATTAAGCTGCGAATTTGCCGAGGTTGAAAAACCTAAAGTAAGGTGTTTTGATAATGAAAAGTCTATAGCGTATTGAGCGCCAAAATCATAATTTAAACCGCCTATTGCATTATCCTGTTCAACTGTTGAATTTAATGTGCCGTATAAATTAGGGATCTCGGTTGATGAGGTTTGTTTCAGGTCGCCAAATATGTACGAAACATTGGCCCCCAATGATAAATGCCCCAGTATTTTAATACCATAACCGATGTAAGCTTTTGACAAGCCTCCTTCGCCGTGGTAAAGATAATTTGTTGTGTTGGTATCGGCAGGCGACGAGGTTCCATATCCCCGTTGTAAGGTTTGCTTATAATTATAACCTAATTGGCTATAAGGCAACAACCCAAAGCTTAATGCCGAATGTTTTGTTACCGGGAAAGCGAATGCAACATGGCTCAACCTAAAATTAGCATCGGTTTGACTGGCCTGGCCGGTTTGGCTTACAAACAAAACGTTGCTGTAAATACCAACATCAATAGTAGTTAAGTTTATTGACCCATAAGATGCCGGGTTTAACTGGTTAATGTTATTATACTGGTTTATAGTGTTGACTGCAGTAGCAATACCCCCCATGCCTATATTTTGCGGCAATGCCCCTGAGCTTATATCGCCCAGGCCATATCTTGAATATGGAGAACTTGATGATGCCGTTGACTGCGCTTTTGCCCCAATTGCTATAACAGCAAGTAAAAATGTTATAAAAAGTTTAGTATATTTAATCATTATGCTGTTGTATAGCTGCGTTTAATCCTTTTAGAACCAAATGGGGCTCATTTTTAATATAGGGGGCAAAGATGCTATTTTTCAATAGAGTATCAAAAAAAATACTGTCGCCGCCGGTTAGTATAATATTCAGTTGTTGCCCGTTTTTAAAATATTGTTCAATAAAGCCCGTCATTTCATACTTAATTCCATTTTGCACGCCCGATTGCATGGAGGTTACCGTGCTATTGCCGTACCCGTTATTAAACATTTCGTCGGTTTTTATTAATGGCAAATTGGCTGTGAAATAATTTAAAGCATTATAACGCATAGTTAAGCCCGGCGATATACTGCCGCCAAAATAATTTCCGTCGCTGTCAACATAATCATACGTTATACAGGTGCCGCCATCAATTACCAGGTTGTTTGTGCCAGGATATAAATGGTTAGCACCTGCAACAGCAGCCAGCCTATCAAGCCCAAGTGTTTGTGGTGTTAAGTATTGATTATGGATACCTGTGGTCATTGCCGCACTAAAATAGGTTAATTGTGTTTTTTGTTTTAATACGGCCTGCCATTCTTCCTTATCCCTTTTTACTGTTGAAATTATAGTTGTTTGGATAGGGTAATTATTCAAAAAGTTATTTATTATAGCGGCATCAACCGTTATAAAATGTTCTGTATATAATAGGTTATCATTATCAAACACGGCAATTTTTGTAAAAGTATTGCCAATATCAATAACTAAATTAGCCATCAAGCTTTTACCAATGATAGTATAGATTCAAAAATAGCCAGCCCATCTTCATTAGCCAGTAACGGATCGGCAGCTCTTTCGGGGTGCGGCATAAAGCCAAATACATTACGGCCTGCGTTACATATACCGGCAATGTTTTCTATTGATCCATTAGGGTTTGCTTCGGCGGTAATATTACCTGCTTCGTCGCAATACCTGAACAACACCTGGTCATTAGCGTTCAAATCTTTTAAAACCGCAGCATCTGCAAAATAATTCCCTTCGCCATGGGCAATAGGAATTTTCAATGCTCTTTGCGGGTCAATTTGAGCGGTAATAAGCGAATTACCCGTTTGGGGCTTCATATAAATATTGCGGCAAATAAATTTGCGGTGCTTATTGTGTAATAACGCGCCGGGCAACAAACCTGCTTCGGTTAATATCTGGAAGCCGTTGCATATACCCAATACATAACCACCTTTTTCGGCAAAACGGATAACCTCCTGCATAATGGGCGAAAAACGGGCTATAGCGCCTGAGCGCAGGTAATCGCCAAATGAGAACCCACCGGGCAAAACAATAAAATCACAACCTTGTAAAGAATGGTCTTTATGCCATAAGCGAACCACCTGCTGACCCATTATTTTTTCTAATACATGAATGATATCTTCATCGCAATTAGAACCGGGGAATATAACTACACCAAATTTCATTAGAACTATTTTAAAAATGATAATAAGCCTGCTTTTGATAAGACAGTGCTATCACGATACAAAACTAATATAACCGCTCAAATTTGAACGAATGTAAAAGTTAAAAAGTGTTAAACTGAAAATAAATGATGCCGGCCAGCAGTATAAGGAACAAAGATTCATAAACCCATTTTTTGTTGGCGTATAAAAAATAGTAAGCAAAAAATACGGCAGCTGGCACCGAACATAGTAAAAAGTGGCTCAAATTAAACTGGGCCTTTACATAAAATGAAAGCCCCGCCACTAAAAAAATAATGAATAATAGCTGGTATGATTTACGTATCTGAACGTAACTCCTGAAAAAGTTTTGCCTGATCTTTAAAAAGCAAAGTGCAAAAATCACAATTACAGGTATCAATAACAGGTAGTTATAATAATTAAGGTTAATACGATTGGGAAATTTGGTAGCCAATGGCAGCCAGATATTGTAAAACCTATCTAACTCATTGTTTAAATAATAAAAAACAGCCAAAAAGAAAAAGATAGTGGCGTACCCCATTATACCTGCTACCCACTCGCGCCAGTTAAAGGGCTTAAAAATGATGAGGGCTATCCATATAATTAAAAAGAAATAGATGAACGGCAGGTAAATTAATGACCCGATGGCAACTATCATACCCAAATCATAGGTTGTTGATTTGGCATCGGCACCTTTGTATAAACTCAATAGCTTATATAGCATGCCTATGAGCAGGAAATTACATATTAAAGGCGAGCTAAGCGTTAAAAAGGGCATAAACAGGCTCGAAATAGTTATATACATTAAAGCGGGCAAAAAAGTAGGCTTGCCCAATAAATTAAAATGCCCGCATAAATGGTTAAGCAGCATGGCCTGTATAAATACCATTACCGAAGCCAGCAATACATTAAAAACAGGGGGCAAAGCATACTCATAAGCTACCGGGAACAATAACCGGGCAAATGGTTCAACAAAAACAAATTCTATTTTGGCAGGCGCATTAAGTACATATCCCACCCGCAACAGGGCCAATAGCAGTACGAGGTAAAAAATATTTAACGGGTTATACGTCCTGAATGCATTGATCATGATGGCTTTTTGTTTGCGACAGCAATATTAGCAGAAAAACCGCTTATGATAAAATTGTACCGGGTTTTGTGTATCGTTCAATCATATCATGTATCACCTGCGCGGTTTCATCGGGGAAGTCAACCCATATTTTTGTATCATCCTTTATCCATTTATTGATATGCGCTGTAAAATTATCGTCAATAGCATGAATAACAGGCACACCCATTTTTGAGGCGGCAAGGGCGTTGCATTGCTGCTCAAACTGCCCGCGCATGGGTATCATCATTACTTTCTTCTGTAAAAACAAAGCTTCGGCGGGCCCTTCAAAACCACCACCGGTTAGTAAACCCTCGCAATTAGCCAGGCTGGTATTAAAAGCCTCGTTATTTACCGGTATTATTTGAATATTACCACTTTGGTATGGCGTTTTTTGCCGTTTCGAAAATATTTGCCATTGCACACCGGTTGATTGCCCCAGGTACTTAACCAGCGTTTTATCATCATAGGCCGGTAAATACACGGTATAATGCCCCAGGTTGCCGGTAGTTAAATTCCGAATTTCGCTCCTTATTACCGGGGTGTGAATAAAATCATCATACTTTTCAAAATGAAACCCGATATGGTGCGTGGTGGGCGAATAATATTTAAATAACCATTCGGCGTAGTTCCATTTAGCAGGCCGGGGTGTGTTGGGCGATACAAATGAGCATTGGTGGCTTAAAGATACTGACGGTATTTTTTGCAGCTTACAGGCCCAGGCGCTAACCGGCTCAAAATCATTAATGATCAGATCATATTGTTTAAGCGGCAAGCTATGCATGTCGCGCCATAGCTGGCGCAGGTCCATAATTTTAAACGTGGCCCATTTATCAACCCCGCCATTGGTGCCAAAAACAAAACTAAAGCCATGAAACCTGTATTTAAGCGGCTGCGCTAAACTTACTTCGGCCTCAGTGCCGCTTACCAGCAGATCAACCTGCCCGTATTGCTGTAGCAAAGGCACAATTTCCCTTGCCCGGCTTATATGGCCATTACCCGTTCCCTGTATGGCGTAAAGTATTTTCATAGATTTAAGAGCGAGGCAAGTTAGTAAAAAGATAGCTGCGTTGAGGGAACCATGGTTAAAACAATTTGTTTTTACTCATTGATTATCCCAATAAATATACCTTTTTTAGTTTTAATTTTTACACAATAATTTACAAAAAATGTAAATTATTGTGTAAATTTGAGTATGCATATCACCGAACGGGTAACCAATGAGGACAAGTTAGTTCATGTTCGGGCAATAGAGGATGCTGATTTTAAACAAATTACCGTAAAAAGATATTTATTTAATTGGAAGAAGTTAGAGCATGAATGTAAAATATACAAACTGACTTTAATTGATAGTGAAGATGTTTTGGGCCTAATTGCATTAATTGATTTCCCGGAAGAAGAAAGGACTGAAATTAAATTACTTACTTCATCAATTGAAAACATAGGTAAGGAAAAGCAATATGATCGGATAGCAGGTTGCCTGATTGCTTTTGCAGGAAAGGAAGCCATCGGGAAATTTAAAAACTATCCTGCTTTATCCCTGGTACCTAAAACTGAATTAAAGCAACATTATATTGCAAAATATAAAATGATTGATGCCGGGTGGCAATTATATTTAGAAGATATATCATTATTGAATGTTATTAAACAATATTTATCATGAGTTTGAAGAGATTGAAGAATTATACCACTGAAGATATTGCGGATGCTATGGTATTACCTGTAACGCTAACATCCAAACAAAGAAAGGAAGCAGACAGGCAACTCTCTGAACACCGGGCTATGCGAAGGACCGAAATGACCGAGGAAGAAAAATTACACTTCAAATTATTCCGGCTAAAGTTTCAATTGGAAGATTACCTAAAAGAAGATCAATATAACCCCCAGTTTACCTTTGGTTATTTTCTTGAGCAATATTTACAATTAACCAACCGGAAGAAAAAGGAGTTTGCCGGTGATATTCAAATTCATGAAACATTATTAAGCAGTATTCTTAAAAACCGGAGAGAACCAAACGAAAGTTTCATGATACGGTTAGAACTTCATTCTAACAACATGATACCTGCTATTGACTGGTTCAAATTGCTTGAAAAGGAAAAAGGGCATCAAATTAATACTAACCGGTCTTTAAGGGACAAGGAAAGTCGCTTTGTTACCCATAGTTTACAATTGGTTTAATGCTCCTCTTCCTTAAACCTTTCTAATAACGACCGTACGTCTAACTTGGCATCCAAATCTTCGGCATCGGTTTTATCGTCTTCGTCGGCATCACTTTTAAAATTGGCGGGGTCGTATTTAAAAATTGTCCAGGTTTTGTTATGATATTCAAGCGCGGTAAGGCTTTCTACCCAATCGCCCGAGTTTAGGTACAATACGGTGCCCGGGTTGTCGGTAGCTGTCATCTCCCGTATTTCGGCCTGGTGGATATGGCCGCATATTACGTATTGGTATTCTTTAGCCACGGCCAAGTCGGCAGCGGTTTGTTCAAACTGGTTAATGAATTTAACAGCATCCTTAAACTTAGCTTTTACCTTTTGCGAGAAGCTCATTTTTTGCTTACCCATAGCGGTTAAAAACCAATTGGTAACACTGTTTAGCCAAATTAACGTATCATAACCCACCGCGCCCAGTTTTGCCAGCCATTTAGAGTGCTGCATGGTTACATCAAATACGTCGCCGTGAAATATCCATGCTTTTTTACCATCAATGTTCAATACAATTTTGTTCATGAGCTGGAACGAGCCCAGGTTGAAATCGGCAAATTTGCGCAGCATCTCATCATGGTTGCCGGTTAAATAATAAACGGGGATGCCCTCGGTAACAAATTTTAAAATGCGGCGCACTACCTTCATGTGCGCTTCGGGCCAGTATGATTTGCTAAACTGCCATATATCAATAATATCGCCGTTTAGGATGAGTATTTTAGGCTTTACACTTTTTAAATATTTCAGCAGTTCCTTAGCATGGCAGCCATAGGTACCTAAATGCACATCGGATATAATTACAATATCAACTTCGCGCTTTGCCATTAAAATTGGGGGGATAAAGGTTCGCCCGGTAAAAATATACCGGCTATATGGGAGTAAAGATACGTAAGCAAACGATTATTCGTCGTCTTCGTCTTCATTAACTTTTAATTCATACGGGCTTACATAGAACGCGCCAACCAGCAGCAGCAATGCTATTATAATCATGTATGGGTATTCAAAATGCATCATAAACGGTTTTTACAAAGGTGGAATAACTAATTTATCTTAATGTTAAGACTATATTAAATATAAAAGGTTTCACTTTGCAGCAAATTTTTTATTTATACGATCTAACTGTTTTAAATGATGCGTAGTATGTATTAAAATAAATTTAAGCCAGTTGCCTGCATTTAAATTGCCCAGGCGTGGGTGTTTATAGCGGTTATAGGGCAATGCATTAACAGCAAGCGGTGCTACTTCAGCAACACGTTTGCGGCATTTGATCAGTAAATTTTTAGCGTCCTCTTTACTGATCTTAGTTGCGGGCATTTTGGCTGCCGTTTTTTCGGGCACTTTTATTTTTACAGGCGGAAAGCGGTGGAAAAACAATACCAGCCTGCCTAATAAGTTTGGGCCTTCGGTAGTGGGGTTACAGGTGCCGTTTATACAGCGTTCCATAGCAATGGTCGAACCCAGGTCGGCTTGTAAAATATGGGAGTAAACTTCGGCATACGACCAGCCGCCGCCGGGCGGCGTTTCCGTAAACAATTCATCAGGAATGGTGTCCAGCCGGCTGCGGTAAATATCAAACGCGGCTTCGATGGCTTTACGGGTTTTGGGTATGGTCATGGCCTTAACTAATTGGTCATTTTTGCTGGGGGCGAGGCGGTTGGCGGGTCAAGCGATCTCGTCGCTATGCTATTTATTCAAACCGACGGGATTGTTTCGTCGCCGTGATTCGCCAACCGCCTCGCTCCGAGCAATGGCAATCTATTGGTTTACAGCATTAAAGTTAATTCTTTTAAATCGGTAATCTGCAAGGGCACATCGGCGGGTTTTTCCACATTAAAGGGATTAAAGTAAATGGCATCCATGCCAAAGTTTAAAGCGCCATATACATCGGCCTCCAGGCTATCGCCAATCATGATACTGTTTTGTTTGGTAGCCCCGGCCAGATCAAGCGCATGTTGAAAAATAGCTTTATCGGGTTTGTTAAACCCAACGATTTCTGATATGACAACACCCTGAAAATATTTGCCGATGCCGGTATTACCTATCTTAATATCCTGCGATTCTTTAAATCCGTTTGATATCAGGTACAAAGGATATTTAGCGCTTAAATACGCCAAAGTTTCGTGCGCGTTGGGGAACAGGTTGGTTTTTGTTGGGCAAAGCTTTACATAAGCATCTTCAAAGACAACAGGGATCAATTCATGCGGCACGTCTAAATCTAAAAACGTTTGTTTAAACCTGGCCTCACGCAAGGCCTCTTTGGTTATCTTGCCTATATGGTACTCGGCCCAAAGGCGGTGATTATTGCGGGTATAAGTTTCAATAAACGTATCAGCAGAGGTTAGGCCGATACCATGCAACTTGTGAATAATATAAAGCTCCTGCAACGCCTCCTCGGCATTTTTATCAAAATCCCAGATGGTGTGGTCGAGGTCGAAGAAGAGGTGGGTGTATTTTTTCATTGCGGAGTGCGAAAGTTCAAATGCGGAATTGTTTTCCAAAATTGATTAAATAAATCAAACCTCAAAACATTTAATCGATTTGTGAATTTGATGTGAATAGCTAAAAAAGCTTGCGTTGCATGTTTTTATTCCTGCAAATTCACAGTAAATTTATAAATTTGCAGGGATAGTTGTCGATATGAACATTCACAGAATAATTACTTCCCGCATTTTAGACAAGTTAAAGCATACACCGGCTGTTGCTTTATTAGGACCAAGACAAGTTGGTAAAACAACCCTTGTAAAGGAAATTGCACCATTAATTGGTTTGGATACGATTTATTTAGATTTAGAATCGTTTGCTGATTTAAATAAACTTACCGATCCAGAGCATTACTTTTTGCAAAGAAAAGATAAACTGATCATTATTGATGAAGTTCAACGGATGCCTGAATTATTCCCGCTCTTCCGATCTGTTATAGACAACGAACGGCATCCTTCTCGTTTTTTATTGTTGGGGTCGGCTTCGCCGGAAATACTGGCAAAAAGCTCTGAAACCTTAGCCGGAAGGATTTCCTATTTAGAAATGCACCCTTTTAATTTGGTTGAAACAGGCAACACATATACACAAGAGCAGTTATGGTTAAGAGGGGGGTTTCCTGAAATGTTTTTGTCGGCATCCGATGCAGAAAGCTTTGAAAAAAGATTAGACTTTATACAAACCTATATTGAAAGGGAATTGCCCTTGTTAGGGTTAAAAGCCGCGCCCGCTACTTCAAGAAATTTATTAAGAATGTTAACGGGGATACATGGGAACTTAATCAATTATTCGATGCTATCCAACTCCCTTGGCATAGACAACAACAGTATTAAACGCATTATCGACCTTTATGAAGATGCGTTTTTGATAAGACGGTTACAGCCTTTTTATATTAATATCACCAAACGCTTAGTAAAAACCCCTAAATTATTTATCAGGGACAGCGGCTTATTCCATGCCCTTGCAGGTATAGAAAACATGGAAGAATTGGAGGGATATGCAGGTAAGGGAAACTCGTGGGAGGGTTTTGTTATTCAACAAATTATTTCATTGCTTAAGCCCGCTATTTCGCCATTTTTTTACCGTACACAAGATGGCGTTGAATTAGACTTACTATTAGTTAAGGGAAACCACCCCATTATTGGTATTGAAGTAAAATATTCAAATGCCCCAAAAATAACTAAGGGCACCACTATTGCCTCAAAGGATTTTAATGATTTGCCAATTTGGATAGTTACGCCAGGTATTGATGAAAATTATACTATTAATCAACATATATCGGTTACCGGCCTAAGGGGGATTCTATCTGTTTTGAAAGAAATGGGGTGTACTTATTTGTAGCGACTTAATGGCTAAGTATAACCGAGTTATTATTTCTAATGTTCAATTTCGGATTTGTTTTTTCCAAAATTAGTGTATTCACAACAATCGTGAATTAAAAAAGCCAGCTTTTAGTTGCACCCGAAAGCTCTTTTTAATATTTAACATCAACACTCCACTTGGCTATTGTTATAGTAAATGTGGCAAGTCCTTCAAGATTTTGTTTTGTGGCGGGATCATAAAGGGGGTTCCACGCCGGGGCTTTAGAAATTATTTCAATTAATTTATCATTTAGCTTTGCGGTTAAACCGCTACCGGTAATAACTGGAGTAATTAATTTCCCCTCGGTATTTATGGCACAAATTACGGTCAAATTAGCATAAGTATCTGGTCGCGAGATTCTGTTTAAATTATTGCTGATGTAAACTTTAAAATCCTTCGTTGGTGAAGGTCCTTTATAAATAGGCTTACCCTCAACGGTTTTAATAACTTTACCGTCTTTATAAATGTAGGTTGTTATTATATTGCCACTTGCTCCCAACATAAACCACTCGCCCTCACGTTTATCATTTATATAGTTGCCCCTAAAAAGAACCGTTTGGGATTCACTATTATAACTCTCATACAATCCGTTTTGATAATCATTTTTATAAGTATTAAGCGTTATTTTGCTGCCATCGCCCGCGTACTCTATCCATTGGCCATTTTTCATTCCATTATTAAAATCGCCGGTTGTTTTGATATATTGTACTACACCCGGTGCTATTTCCTTAATCTTAGTACCCGGTGGGAGGCTTGACGAAAACACAAAGCCATAATAAATAAAATGACCATTTGGAACAGTTAAGTCCTTGTCTTTATAGGTGCCTGCGGATAAAAGAATATTATCCATACCATATTGCTTTCCCTCCCACACCGTATCAGAAACCTGATTAGATATCATATACAGTTGTGCTTTAGATGAGTCGGTTGTTGGCCCCCTGCTTCCATAAAAAACTTTATGCGATTGTGCGTACCCTGCTAATGCGCAGTAACAGGATAGTAATATTATAAGCAGAGGTTTTTTCATCTTATAGTTAAATAGCGGGACAAGATAAAAAGATTTGATACCATTATAAAATCTATCTAAATCCGAAATCGAACATCCGAAATTCGAAATTAAACCCTCCTGACATACCGCTGTCACTCCCCCTCATTTACTTTGCCTAAAATCAAACCGAACATTCAAAACTCAAAACCGTTACCCTAATGTAAAACTAATCTTCAATCTTTAATTAACTAATCTCTAATCCGTATTTTTACAGCATACAATGGATTTTAACTTAACCTCAGTATATAAACCCACCGGCGACCAGCCAGAGGCCATACGCCAACTGGTTGAGGGTGTAAATAACCAGGACCCGTTTCAAACCCTGCTGGGTGTAACCGGCTCGGGTAAAACGTTTACTATTGCCAACGTTATCCAGCAAACGCAAAAGCCTACGCTGGTATTAAGTCATAATAAAACGCTGGCGGCGCAATTGTATGGCGAGTTTAAGCAGTTCTTCCCGGAGAACGCGGTGAACTATTTTGTATCCTATTACGACTATTACCAGCCCGAAGCTTTTATACCCACCACCAATACTTATATTGAAAAGGACCTGCAAATAAACGAGGAGATCGAGAAGCTGCGCTTGCGCACCACCTCGGCGTTAATGAGCGGCAGGCGCGATGTTATCGTGGTTTCGTCCATTTCGTGCATTTATGGTATGGGTAACCCCGAAGATTTTGCCAATTCGGTATTTAAGTTCGCGGTGGGTACGCGTATTAGCCGCAATGCTTTTTTACACCGGTTGGTGGAGATCTTATACGGGCGCACCACGGCCGATTTTAAGCGCGGTACTTTCCGTGTTAAAGGCGATGTGGTTGATATTTTTCCGGCTTATATGGACCATGCTTACCGTATCTCGTTTTTTGGCGATGATATTGAAGAACTAAGCACCTTTGACGTAACCACCGGGAAAACTTTAGAGAAAATGACGCACATGGTGGTTTATCCCGCCAATTTATATGTAGCCCCGCGCGAGCGCTTTCAGCAATCTATATGGGCCATACAGGAAGAATTGGAAACCCGCAAAAAGCAGTTTATTGGAGATGGCCGGTTTTTAGAAGCCAAGCGACTTGAAGAAAGAGTTAATTACGACCTGGAAATGATACGCGAACTGGGCTATTGCTCGGGCATTGAAAATTACTCGCGGTTTTTTGACGGTCGGCAGCCGGGTATGCGGCCATTCTGTTTGCTGGATTATTTCCCTGATGATTACCTGATGGTGATTGATGAAAGCCATGTTACCGTACCGCAAATAAGGGCCATGTATGGTGGCGACCGCTCGCGCAAAATATCATTGGTTGATTATGGTTTCCGTTTGCCGGCGGCTATGGATAACCGTCCGCTAAACTTCCAGGAGTTTGAAAGCCTGGCGCCGCAAACTATCTATGTAAGCGCTACCCCTGCTGATTTTGAACTTGAAAAATCGGGCGGTGTGGTTGTTGAGCAGGTGATACGCCCAACCGGCCTGCTTGACCCGGTAATTGAAGTGCGCCCGGTTATTAACCAGGTAGATGATTTGCTGGACGAGGTGGATAAAACCGTTAAAATGGGCGACCGTGTGCTGGTAACCACCCTCACCAAACGCATGGCCGAGGAGTTAGCCAAATACATGGACAGGCTGGGCATAAAATGCCGCTACATACACAGCGAAGTTAAAACGCTGCAACGGGTGGAGATTTTAAGGGGATTGCGCCTGGGCGAGTTTGATGTGCTGATAGGCATTAACCTGCTGCGCGAAGGGTTGGATTTGCCCGAAGTATCATTAGTAGCCATTTTGGATGCGGATAAGGAAGGGTTTTTACGCAGTGAACGGTCATTGATACAAACCATAGGCCGCGCGGCGCGTAACGACCGCGGACGGGTAATTATGTATGCCGATAGGGTTACCGACTCGATGCAGATAACGATGGACGAAACCAACCGCCGCCGCGAAATACAGATAAAATATAATTTAGAACGTGGCATTACCCCAACAACGGTAGGCAAAACAAGAGAGGAGATCATGGAGCAAACGTCGGTGGTTGACTTTAAGGGCGGCGTACAAAAGGCTTACGTGGAAATGGATACCATGACATTAGCTGCCGACCCGATTGTGCAGTACATGACCAAACCCGACCTGAAAAAATCAATTGAAAACACCAGGAAAGATATGTTAGCGGCAGCAAAAAATATGGACTTTTTATTGGCCGCCAAACTGCGCGATGAAATGTTTGCGTTGGAAAAGATGATGGAAGAGAAATTCTGATGTGCAGATGCGTGGATGTGCAGATGTGCAAATGAATTGTTAATTTTGATTAAAATATAGTTTATGCAGTTTTCAGATCTCGATCTTTCAAAAACTTATAGTTATGCCGACTATCTTCAATGGACATTTGAGGACCGTTTGGAGTTGATAAAGGGCAAAATTTTTAAGATGACGCCCGCGCCTAATTTATACCACCAGGATATTTCTATTATTATATCAAGTGAGATATATAGTTATTTAAAAGGAAAATCCTGTAAAGTATATACTGCGCCATTTGATGTCAGGTTTCCGCAAAAGGCAGATGGCCAATCAAATAAAAAAATATATACCGTTTTACAGCCTGATATATGTGTTATATGTGATCTTTCAAAATTGGATAAGCGCGGATGTATTGGCGCGCCTGATATTGTAGTAGAAATACTTTCGCCGGGTAATAACCAAAAGGAGTTGCGTAATAAATATGAGGTTTATGAAGAGCATGGTGTTAAGGAGTATTGGATAGTATCCCCACAAGATGAAACTTTTTTAAAATACACATTGGTTGAGGGCCATTACATTCCTTCAAAAATTATGACTATCGGTGATATTGTTACTTCGGATATACTCCCCGGTTTTGAACTTAGCCTGGAAATAGTGTTCGCTGGCATTTGATAAATTTAAAAAATTCGAAATCGAACATCCGAAACGGCGTAGCCTTCTTGAACACCATTGAAAACAAACAATAGTGAAAAATCCGAAATTAAAAATGTGACTTTCAGATTAAACAGCCTTGTAACAAAGGCTATCAGGGTATTGTCAAAAAAGAAGATAAGATCATAAGCAAACAATTTTGTCGTTATAATCTTATATTTGTACGCTTAATTTTAATAAAATGGGTGAGTTTTTAGATTTTATATTCATTGCAATATTTGCAATATATATTATACGCAGCATAATACGCCTGGTATTGCCTATGCTTTTTCAAAGCGTGGTTAATAAGGCGCAACAGGGGCATCAGCAAAATTACCAGCAAACAAGCAATAAAAATGCAGGTAAAATAAAAGTTGATTATATACCCCAGGGCAAAAAAAATGCCGTTCCGGATACTGAAGGGGAATTTGTAGATTACGAAGAAATAAAATAATTTTTCGTGTTACCTGAAGAAGTATATAAGCGCAGGAAGAGGCATAATAATACGCCAAAATCAACGCTGCTTATTATAGCCAATTACATCGTAGTATTGGTTTGTGCCTCCCTTTTTACTTCGTGCAATAAGATAAATTGGATTTTTTGGGTTGTTATAGCGGGCATGGCCGTTTATAACTTTTTTGATATTCGCAGGTACCATGATGAATACAATAAACCCACTATTATAGCCTATATAAGCAGCCTGGTTATTTTGATCGGGGTGTTCATCTATTACCTAACCAAAGGGCAGGGGTGCTAATTTTTTGAGTTGATTAAGTTGATTGGGTGAGTAGTTGATTAAGTTAAATCTACCTATTAACACAATCAACTAAAGCACCTTGATTAATCAATCATTCAACTTAATCAACCACTCAACTTAATCCAACCCAATCAACCACTCACCTAATCAACCACTCAACCAAAATATTAATTCCTATTCTCCCGCAAATTTCTATTTTTGAAGATTATTATCCATTCAAAAAACATTAAATGAATAACTGGTTTAAGCGCAATGGCATTCATTTGGCCATTATTGGGATTTTCTTTGGGATATGCTTTTTTTATTTTACCCCCGCATTTCAGGGTAAAACCCTCGGCCAGGTTGACGTAACCGGGGCGCAATCAACCCAAACAGAAATTAATGCTTACAAAGCAAAGGATACGACCATTTTATGGACCAACCAAATATTCAGCGGGATGCCAACATTCCAGATATGGGCGCCATACCCGGATAATATAGCTACGCATGTTATTGTAACCTTAAAACAAATTTTCCCGAACCCCATTGATACGGTTTTAATACTGCTATTGGGCGCTTACTTTTTGTTTTCGGTTTTAAAACTAAACCCATGACTGGCAGCAGCCGGCGCCATTGCATTTACATTTTCTTCATAC
>JABDBT010000022.1 GCA_013288465.1 Bacteroidota bacterium
TGGGCGAGGGAGTTAATGATCTGCAATTATTTGATCGGCAGGCTTTCGTTAGCTCGTTGTTTAAATCTTGATTCCACTGATTGATTTTTGATTTCACCGATTTTTAATGGAAAAATTTGAAAACGATATTTTAACTGAAAAGATTATAGGTTGCTGTTTCAAAGTTCATACTGAGTTAGGGCCAGGTTTTGTTGAAAGAATTTATGCTAATGCATTGCATCATCAGTTAGCAAGTGAAAATTTAAGCTTTGTGGCTGAAAAAGAATTCAATGTTAGTTTTAAAGATCAGTTTGTCGGAAAATTCAGGTGCGATCTTTTTATAGAAAATAAAGTTATTGTTGAGCTTAAATCGGTAACAGGGCTTATACCAAAACTATTCCAAACGCAATTATTGTCATATCTAAAGGCAAGTAAAGTTAAAACCGGGTTATTAATAAACTTCGGTAATCCAAGTTGTGAGGTAAAACGATTATCAGTATAGTGCGGTGAGATCAAAAATCAATCAGTGTAATCTAAAAAAACAATAATCGGTGCAATCATATTATAATCAGTGTAATCAAAAATAATTGAAAACAAAAGAAATTTATCAGCCTAAAAAAGTAAGTAAACCCCGTGTAAACGTGGTGACTTTAGGCTGTAGCAAAAATATTTACGATTCCGAGATCCTGATGGGCCAGCTTAAAGGCAACCATTTTGATGTGGTGCATGAGGCTGAAGCAGGTAAAGACGACATTATCGTAATAAACACCTGTGGGTTTATTGATAATGCCAAGCAGGAATCCATCGATACCATTTTACAATACAGCGAATTAAAAGATCAGGGCAAAGTTGGTAAAGTGATCGTCACCGGTTGTTTATCTGAACGGTATAAACCTGAGTTGGAATCAGAGATCACTAATGTTGATGGATGGTTTGGTACTAATGATCTGCAAAACTTGTTAACATCTGTCGGCGCTGATTATAAACATGAGCTTATAGGCGAACGCTTATTAACTACTCCTTCGCACTTTGCTTATTTTAAAATTGCCGAGGGCTGTAACCGCCCCTGCTCCTTTTGTGCTATCCCGTTAATGCGCGGTAAGCATGTAACCAGCCCGATTGAGGATTTGGTAAAAGAAGCACAAAAGTTAGCCAAAAACGGCACTAAAGAACTAATACTCATTGCCCAGGATCTGACCTATTACGGCCTCGACCTGTATGGCAAACGTAATTTGGATGAATTGCTTCGCCGCATATCAGATGTAAACGGCATTGAGTGGATAAGGCTGCAATATGCTTATCCATCCGGGTTCCCGATGGAGATTTTGGATGTAATGAATGAGCGTGAAAACATTTGTAAGTATATGGATATGCCTTTGCAGCATATCAGCGATAATATGCTTAAATCCATGCGCCGTGGTATCACCAAACAAAAAACTATCGATTTGGTAAACCAGATACGTGATAAAGTGCCCGGCATCGCTATGCGTACCACCTTAATAACCGGTTACCCCGGCGAAACGGAGCAGGATTTTGAAGAAATGCAGCAATGGGTTGAAGAAACTAAATTCGATCGTTTGGGCTGTTTTACTTACTCACACGAAGAAAAAACACATGCGCACCAGTTAATTGATGATGTGCCCGATGAGGTAAAGCAGCAACGTGCTGACGCGATAATGGAAATACAGCAAGGCATTTCGTTTGATAAGAACCAGGAAAAAATTGGCCAAACCTATAAAGTGCTGATCGATAAAAAGGATGGCAATTACTTTGTTGGCCGTACCGAATTTGATTCGCCCGAGGTTGATAATGAAGTCTTAATAGATGCGAGTATTGATTACGCCACAGTTGGCAGCTTTGTTAATGTACAAATTGACAACGCCGAAGACTTTGATCTTTATGGACATATTGTAAAATAAACCATTTTCAATAACCATAATTTTTGATGCCGTTGGGATATTCTATATTTGAATTCTTTAAATTCGATCCGCCGTTTGGGCGGACGAAATTCGAAATCAAAACATGGATATTGCCTGTATAAGCTATCGAGACACGGGGTTTTTCTCCCAAACTATCAGCGATTATATCGATGATGCTCCCCAATTAAGGCCATTTTATAGCTATCGACCGGATATTGAAGGTTTTTCAAAATTATTAGCTAATAAAAAGGTTGTTGCTAATCGTGATGTTTTAGCTACCGTTTTAACTGATCAATACAAAAGGATTTCGAATTTCGGATTTTCAATTTCGGATTTGGTCAATAGTAATATAGAATTACTTAAAGCAGATAATACTTATACCATTACCACCGGCCACCAACTCAATATATTTGCCGGGCCGTTATACTTTATTTATAAAATAGTAACCACTATTAAGCTGGCAAAAGAGTTAAAAGCATCATTCCCTGATAAAAACTTTGTGCCTGTTTACTGGATGGCTTCGGAAGATCATGATTTTGCCGAGATCAGCTATACCGACATTGGTGGTAAAAAAGTGCATTGGTGGTACGAGGCACAGGGTGCAACAGGCCGGATTGACCCGCATAGTATCCGCAAGGCCTTAAATGAATACAAAGGCGCTTTAGGTTTAGAAGGCCACGCGCCCGAACTGGCAGCCATAGTCGAAAAGGCCTACGCCGGTTTTGATAAACTGGCCGATGCTACCCGCTATTTAGTTAACGCCTTGTTTGGCCAATACGGCCTGGTCATAATTGATGCCGATGACACTCGTTTTAAAAAACAGTTTGCCCACATCATTGAGCAGGATATTATTGAACAAAACAGCTTTAAGAACATAACTGCCACTAACGAAGATCTGCAAAAGTTAGGGGTGCATATACAGGTTAACCCCCGCGAGATCAATTTTTTTTATTTGCAGGATAAATCGCGCGAGCGCATTGTATTTGAAAACGATGCCTACCAGGTATTAAATACCGAAACACAATTTACCAAAGCTGAGTTGCAACGCGAAATTCTCGAACACCCCGAACGGTTTAGCCCCAACGTGGTGATGCGCCCTTTATACCAGGAATGTATTTTGCCAAATATCGCTTACATAGGCGGTGGTTCTGAAGTGGTTTACTGGCTGGAGCTTAAATCAACTTTCGAACATTATGAGGTTGATTTTCCGGTTTTGATATTGCGTAATTCGGGGTTGGTTATCCCTAAGGAACCGGCTGCGAAGATCAAAAAAATGGAACTTACCGCCGCCGACCTGTTTAAAAGCACCGATACCATTAAAAACGATTGGGTAAAAAAACATAGTGAGCATACTTTAAACTTACAGGAAGAATGGCGCGAACTGCAAGCTATTTTTGAAAGGCTCAAACTGCGTTCACATAAAATAGATGCCACGCTTGCACCTTCTGCCGAAGCGGTACAAGCCCGCTTAAAAAAGGCGATAGACAACCTTGAAAAGAAACTGGTTAAAGCCGAAAAGAGAAATTACCATACCCGCCTGGAACAAATTGACCAGATAAAAAGCGACCTATTCCCAAAAGACGGCCTGCAGGAACGCACCGAGAATTTTGGCTTAATGTATGTTAAATGGGGCCAGCAATTTATTGACGAACTGATCAGGAACTTTGAACCGCTGGATTTTAAGTTTGCGGTGTTGACGGAGTAATACTTATTTTCAGTCGGCAAATTTGGCTAAAGCCGTTATTACTGACACCATTTTAACCGTTGGCTAAAGCCGAACGGCAATTAGAGTTTATTGCCGTCCCTTTTAAGGGACGGGAGAGTAAAAAACAGTATCGCGGCTTTAGCCAAATAGTCAATAGACATGCCAAAGGATACAGAGTTAGTTTATGACCTTTAATTCCACCATCCTCACCCTTCCCGGCCTGGGCAATTCGGGGCCGCAGCACTGGCAATCTGTTTGGGAGCGTGAGCATAACTTTTTACGTGTTGAACAAAAAGATTGGGAAACACCGGTATGCGCCGACTGGATTGAAACCCTCGATCAAACCATAAAACAATTTGACCCGGGCAAAGTGATATTGGTTGCGCATAGCCTTGCCTGTACTACGGTTGCCTATTGGGCGCAAAAGTATAATACCCTCATAAAAGGCGCTTTATTGGTTGCCCCAAGTGATACCGAAGCGGATACCTATCCGCCTGGCACAACCGGGTTTATGCCTGTACCGCTAATCAAACTACCCTTCCCCTCAATAGTTGTAGCCAGTAGTAATGATTATTATGTAACTACTAACCGCGCCAAATTATTTGCTGATAGCTGGGGTAGTGAGTTTGTAAATATTGGCGATGCCGGGCATATTAATGTAGCATCTGGTTTTGGGGATTGGGATGCGGGACTGGAGTTGTTAAAGCGATTGGATATATAGCCCACCCACCACCGAAACGTCATTGCGAGTAATAAAACCCCGAGGGGTTCTGAAGCTGAAATGACATGTAAAACACAACACGTCATGGGTAGGAACGAAGCAATCCCTGCATACGCTAATCAATATCCACAATGTTTGATGTAAGAAAAAAGCCGCCTTTATCTCCTAATGATATTACTTGTACGTTGACTGTCCTGTGAAGAGATTGCTTCGTTCCTCGCAATGACGCGTGGTGTGTTATTTAATATATTTGCACATGCTAATCTCCGAATCTGCTCTGCGTACTTTCACCAAAAACATTTTCCTATCTATAGGCTGCAGCGATGAACATGCAACTTTGGCTGCCGATGTACTATTGCGCGCCGACCTGCGCGGAATAGACTCGCATGGCGTAGCCCGTTTAACAGGCTATGTGCGGTTATGGGAAAAGAAACGGATCAATACCAGTCCCAACATCCAGATAGTGCATGAAACGCCTACAACAGCCACCGTTGATGGCGATGCAGGATTAGGTTTGGTGGTTGCGCCCTTTGCTATGAAAATTGCAATCCAAAAAGCGGAGCAGTTTGGTTCAGGATGGGTGGCTATCCGTAATTCGAACCATTTTGGTATAGCAGGGTACCATGCGCTGATGGCGGTTGAAAAAGATATGATAGGCTATGCCATGACCAATGCCAGTCCGTTGGTAGCGCCAACCTTTTCAAACGAACGGATGCTGGGCACCAACCCTATGTGCTACGCTTTCCCGGCGGGTAAATACGCGCCGGTAATTGTTGATATGGCTACTTCGGCGGCGGCTAATGGTAAATTAGAGATAGCCCAACGTTCGGGCAAACAAGTGCCAGAGGGATGGATACAGGATAAAAATGGCAATTTTACTACCGACCCGCACGCGCTAAAAAGCGGCGGCTCATTATTACCATTGGGCAGCGACCGCGGGCATGGCAGCCATAAAGGGTTTGGTTTAAGCGCAGTTGTTGATATATTTTCGGGCGTATTATCCGGGGCAAATTACGGCCCGTGGGTGCCGCCGTTCGTTGCTTTTTTAGAACCTGCCACCAATCCCGTGGGTCAGGGCATTGGCCATTTTGTTGGCGCTATGCGTGTTGATGGTTTCCGTCCGGCGGATGAATTTAAAGCCCATTTAGATAACTGGATCGAGCGTTTTAAATCAGCAAGCCCTATTGACCCTGCTCAAAAAGTTATCATCCCCGGCGAACCTGAGGCCGAAGCCGAGATCAACACAAAGAAAAACGGCATCCCCGTAGTTGATGCCGTTGTAAATGATTTGAATGAATTAGCAAAAAAGTTTGGGATTAGCCCCCTTGCCTAAACCGAATTTTTAAATCCGAAATTGAAATTCCGAAATCCGAAATCAATCTATCCCTCTAAACAACCTGCTCCAGCGTATTTTGCTGAAGAATGAGCCATTATCATCCCAGCTCATCCATATAAACAGGGCTTTGCCTACAATATGGTCTTCGGGCACAAATCCCCAGAAACGTGAATCGAGCGAGTCATGGCGGTTATCACCCATCATCCAGTAATAGTTCATTTTAAACGTGTAGGTAGTTGTTTTTACACCGTTTATTAATATATCATTACCAACCTGCTGCAGCGTGTTACCCTCATAAACGGTAATACTGCGGCGATAAATAGGCAGCGTAAGGCTATCTAATTTTACCGTCCACCCTTTTTTAGGGATAATAACAGGCCCGTAATTATCTACGTTCCAATTATAGATATGATCTTTTGCCTGATGCTGGCTGTTTGGAAAAACAGAAAGATCCTGCGTGTTTTTTATGGCTATGTTTTGCGTAACTGTTTTAATGTTTGCATAACCTTTTAAAGCCGTGGCAGTTTCTTTTGTCATAGTTGGAGGCCCTCCATCATAACTAGTAATATGCAGGTCCACTAACAATTGGGGATTTACATCGCCATTTGTTGTAACAGTATAATCAGTTTGTTCTTGCGTGGGATTAGCTGCAGCTTTACCGTTTACATATACCTGTGCATCCACCAGGCTAATAGTATCGCCGGGCGTACCCTGGCAGCGTTTAATGTAGTTTTCGCGTTTATCTTCCGGACGACAAAATGGTGAGTCGGCCTCCATTGGATAGTTAAATACTAACACATCTCCTTTTTTAACTTCACTAAAACCCGGTAAACGATGATATGGAAATTTAAGCCCATCCCAATAGGCTTTAATTCCGATGGTTGGCATAGTATGATTAGCAAACGGGTAAGCAATAGGTGTCATAGGTAACCGGGCACCATAATTAAGCTTGCCAACAAAAAAAGAATCACCAACTAATAATGATCTTTCCATTGCAGGAGTTGGAATAGTATAGGCCTCAATAAAGAAAGCGCGAATTAGTATAACCGGCAGCAAAACAAGAACAAGCCCTCCCGTCCATTCTAATGCGGCTATTTTTCTTGTTTCCGGGTGTTGTTGTTTAAACGCATCAGTTGTTGATGGCCCCCAGTATTGGGTGTTATCAAACCCCCATTTAGGCAAGAAAATAAATGATAAAAATATACCTGCGGCTTTATCACGTAAAGTAAACTTTCCATATGATTTAATGAAATCAATATAGACTCCTATACCCACTATTACATTAACAACAGGAATAAATAACCAAATTAACCACCATCCAGGCCTGCCACTTAGTTTAAGCACGATATAATCTGAATAGACAGGAATAAGACCCTTCCATCCCGGCTGACCGGCCTTTTCAAAAAGTTTCCAATAACCTATATAAACTAAAAGCAGGACAGGGGATAGAATTATATACAAACCGATCAGCGTATCTATCCCCACAACACGTTGCTTAATTTATTCCCCTAAATAACCTGCTCCAGCGTATTTTGCTAAAGAATGAGCCATTATCGTCCCAGCTCATCCATATAAACAGGGCTTTGCCTACAATATGGTCTTCAGGTACAAATCCCCAGAAACGCGAATCGAGCGAATCGTGGCGGTTATCGCCCATCATCCAGTAATAATTCATTTTAAAGGTGTAAGTAGTTGTTTTTACACCGTTTATTAATATATCATTACCAACCTGTTGCAGCGTGTTACCTTCATAAACGGTAATACTGCGGCGATAAATAGGCAGCGTAAGGCTATCTAATTTTACGGTCCACCCTTTTTTAGGGATAATTACAGTCCCGTAATTATCTACGTTCCAATTATAAATATGATCGTTGGGTAAGTGCTGGCTATTTGGGAAAATCTGTGGATCTGCTGCACCCTTCAGGGACATATTTTGCGTAACAGATTTAACGCTTGGAATTGCTTTTAAAGCAGCGGCCGATTCTTTAGTCATCGTTGCAGGGCCACCCTCGTAATTTGATATATTTAAGTCGGTAGTTACTTGCGGATTAATAAGCTCAGTGCCGGTCATTGTGAACGTATAGTCGGTTTGCTCGCCCGGAGGATTTGGTGCCGCTTTACCGTTTACAAATACTTGCGCATCTACCAGGCTAATAGTATCGCCGGGCGTGCCCTGGCAGCGTTTTATATAGTTTTCGCGTTTATCAACCGGGCGGAAAAATGGCGAATCGGCTTCCATTGGGTAGTTAAACACTACGACATCGCCTTTTTTAATGTCGCTAAATCCCGGTAAACGGTGGTATGCTAATTCGAGCCCGTCCCAATATGCTTTTGTACCGATAAGCGGCATGGTATGGTGCGCAAACGGGAAAGCAATTGGCGTCATAGGCACACGCGGGCCGTAATTCAATTTACTTACAAATAAGAAATCGCCTACTAAAAGCGAGCGTTCCATTGAGGGTGTTGGTATAGTATAAGCTTCAATAAAAAACGAGCGTATGAGGGTAGCGGCAACTACAGCAAATACGATCGCTTCTGTCCACTCCTGGGTTGATGATTTTTTTAACAGCGCCTTATGGGTTTCTTTAAACTCGCGGTTAGCTACCGGGCCCCAATACTTGGTTTCTTTATCAAAACCCCATTTTGGAAGAAAATAAAAGGGCAATACAACGCCTTTAAATATGTCGGAAAGTTTGAATTTTTTAAAGGACTTCAAAAAATCTACGTACAGTCCAAAAGCCACGATAATGTTTACACCGGGTATAAGCAGCAAAATGATCCACCAGGTTGGCCTGCCGCTTATTTTGATCATTACATAACCGTTCAAAAGGGGGATCAAGCCCATCCAGCCCGGCTGGTTTGCTTTTTCGAACATTTTCCATAGGCCCACATAGGGCATAATAAAGAAAAAGATAATAAAGACTACAAATTCTACTATATTCACTATCGTGGTTTTTTGGGTTAAATATTATATTTTATGCGGTAAAACTAAACATATCCTGCACAGAATGAAATCCTTTTTTATCCTGCACCCATTCGGCAGCCAACACGGCCCCCAAAGCAAAGCCGTTGCGGTTATGCGCGGTATGTTTAAACTCAATGGTATCAACTTCCGAATCATAAATAACGGTATGTGTGCCCGGCACGCTATCCAGCCGGTGCGACTCGATCAATAACTGTCCGGTTTTCAAATTATCGTCAGTATTACCATCATTATCGGTCAGCACGTTTACCCATTCCTGCTTGGCGTCCAGGTTATCAATAATGCCTTCGGCAATGGTAATGGCCGTACCGCTTGGCGCATCCAGTTTTTGTACATGATGAATTTCTTCTACCTGTACATCATAATAAGGGTAATTATTCATCAGCTTTGCCAGCAGCCGGTTTACATGGAAGAAAATATTTACCCCCACACTAAAGTTTGAGGCATATAGCAAGGTGCCGTCATTTTCGGCGCATTCCCGCTTTATTGCCGGTATTTGCTCATACCAGCCGGTGGTGCCAATTACAATAGGCACGCCCGCTTTAAAGCACTGGTCAATATTATTTAATACCGTACCGGGTGTGCTAAACTCAATGGCTACGTCGGCCTTTTGCAGGTTCTCGGTAGTGAGGTCATGCAGGTTATCAAAATCAATTTTTAAAACTATCTCGTGTTTACGGTCGGTAGCGATCTTTTCAATGATCTTTCCCATTTTCCCGTAACCTAATAATGCAATTTTCATTGTTGTATTGTATTTTTCATTTGGGATAAGGGAAATCGCTTTAAAGCCTATCGCCCGTTTTACCCCATCCTCCTCCTTCCCCTAAATATAGGGGAAGGCATCGCACAGGGCCTGTATTTTCATTTTTTAAACTAAAGTCATTTTCAACGCACTTAAAATTCTTAAACGCTATTTCCCTATCATTTAAATTAAGGAAACACAATTGTAAAACATATATCCCTTATCTTAACGCAAATGTAAGTTTTAAACCCGGAATATAGGAAGCATTAAAATTGCTTGCATAAGCGGTATTATTGAGCAGCGTGGGCGTAACTTTAAGGGATAGGTTATTATCCATAGTGTAAGAATGCTGAAACTTGGCGTCAATGTACGCATCGATCATTTGAATGCCCCATGCGGCAACAAAACCAAATATACCCAACTCTTCATCGCGTTTGTAACTTGCAACGGCATCGTTTATGGCGGCTGCCTGGTAGCCGGCTGCCTGGTATTCGTTGTAAAGGCCGTATTCGCGGGCGGTTGAAAGCGGGGCCTTCCCCTTTTCATAATCTTTCGCCACCAATAAATTTATCGAATATTGGCGCTCGTTATAAATATAAACCGTTGCAAGTAAGGTTAGCCCGGTATAAATAAGCGGCACTTTCCATATCTGGTGGTTATATACCTGCCCCCAACCCGGTATCATTAATGAATGCATAACCGCTTTATGCGGGCTATGATTACTATCGGGATGCCACGTTTTCTCTTTTACCCTGGGCACAATGGGATGCGCCTTTACAGAATCGACACGGGCCTGCAGGTTTTTATCGGTCTTTGTTTTTTTGCCAACCGTATCAGGCGCTTGTGCTTTAACGGCTACAACGGATATACTTAGCAGGCAAATAATTAAAATACATTTATACATATTACCAATCCAACATTTCGAGGATACGGCTAAGGTCATCATCAGATAAAAATGGTATTTCAATAGTTCCATTTCCCTGGCTGTTTACCTTTAGCTTTACCCTTGTACTAAACTTTGATGCCAGGTCGTCCTGTATCTTTTGTAACTGGAACGAGATAGGTTCGGGCTGTTTGCCTTCTTTCTTAACCTGCGATTTTTGCAGGTCGCGCACCATTTCTTCCACCTTACGAACGGATAAACCCTGCTGAATGATATGTTTATGGATATATAATTGTTTACCGGGGTCGGTAACCGAAATTAATGCCTTGGCATGGCCCATACTAATTTGCCCGTCGCGGATGGATGCCTGTATATCCGGTGGTAGTTTTAATAACCGCAGATAGTTGGTTACGGTTGACCGGTTTTTGCTTACGCGATCACCCAATTCTTCCTGTTTTAGGGAGCATTCTTCAATCATCCGCTGAAAGCTGAGGGCAACTTCAATAGCATTCAGGTTTTCGCGCTGAATATTCTCAATCAATGCCATTTCCAGCATTTGCTGGTCATCGGCAGTGCGGATATAAGCCGGCACATGCGTTAAACCGGCCAGCTTTGAGGCACGTAAACGGCGTTCGCCCGATATAAGCTGGTAGCTATGCGCGTTAATGCGCCTTACAGTAATTGGCTGTATGATGCCTTGTTTTTTTATCGAATCGGCCAGCTCGGCCAGGGCATCTTCGTCAAAATCAGTACGGGGTTGGAAGGGGTTAACCTCCACCTCGCTTAATTTGATCTCGTTTACCGACCCTAAACCACTATATTCATTAGATTTAGACGAGGCAAGTGCTTGAGTATTTTTATTGGGATTTACGCTATCCGAATCATTTAAAAGGGCGCTTAATCCTTTACCCAGGGCATTTCTTTTTTCTGCACTCATTTGTTAAACGGTTTCTGTTGCTGCACTTAGTTCGTTATTCACCAAACCGTTTTTACGTATAATTTCGCGGGCCAGGTTAAGGTAGTTAATAGCGCCTTTACAGGTAGCATCGTGCATAATTACAGATATCCCAAAGCTTGGCGCTTCGCTTAACCGGGTATTGCGCTGAATAATGGTATCAAAAACCATATCTTCAAAATGGTTGCGTACCTCTTCAACTACCTGGTTTGACAGGCGCAGCCTTACATCATACATGGTTAATAAAATACCCTCTACCTCTAACGCGGTATTCAAGCGGGTTTGAACAATTTTTATGGTATTTAACAATTTGCCTAATCCCTCTAAGGCAAAATACTCGCATTGAACCGGGATAATTACCGAATCGGCAGCAGTTAAAGCGTTAATGGTGATCAAACCTAATGATGGCGAGCAGTCAATGATAATAAAATCATATTCATCGCGGATACTGTTAAGTACCGCTTTCATTTTAAACTCGCGCTCTTCCAGGTTTATCATTTCAATCTCCGCGCCTACCAGGTCAATATGCGCTGGCAGCAGATCAAGATTGGGCGTATCTGTTTTAATAATGGCCGTATGCGGGTCAATATTATTGATGATGCACTCATAAATGCTGTTTTTTATATCGCGCGGATCAAACCCGATACCTGATGTTGTGTTGGCCTGCGGATCGGCATCCACTAATAATGTTTTATACTCTAATACAGCTAAACTGGCAGCCAGGTTTATGGATGAGGTGGTTTTACCTACCCCGCCTTTTTGATTGGCTAAAGCAATTATTTTACTCATTTTATATATATTTCCAAAAATTGATAACAGTGGTTTATAATAACGAAAAATAGAAATAGAAATTTCTACCTTCGGAAAGTTTTTACCCGGTGCTAAGATACATATTAAAACAACTCAGCAATCCACAGGATTTGCCAACTTACAAACAAATTAGGGTTGAATTATTGAGTTATTGAATTATTGATAGGCATTCGCACTAAGATCCAAGAACCAAGAATCAAGAGCCAGGATATTAGACTCTTAATTTGCATAAACTAATTCAATAACTCAATAATTCACTAACTCAACAATTCAATAATTATCCTTCCCCCGCATGGTTACAATAATAGCAGGTACCAACCGCCCCAACAGCTCAACCATAAAACTAGCCCAATATTATCAAAAAATATTAGGTCAAAAAGGTTTAGAGACCGGGCTATTATCATTAACCCAATTGCCGGGCAGCCTAATTGAAACCGATCTGTACGGTAACCGCAGCCCCCAATTTGAACCTATACAGGATATAATTACCAAAACAGATAAATTTTTGTTTGTTATACCTGAATATAATGGCAGTTTCCCCGGTGTGTTAAAGGTATTTATTGATGCCTGCTCATTCCCGGAAAGCTTTTACGAAAAGAAAGCCGCTTTAGTTGGCCTGTCATCAGGTAAATATGGAAATATACGCGGGATAGATCATTTTACAGGTATTTGCCATTATATCCACTTACACGTAATGCCTTTAAAGATCCATATCGCCAACATCAGAGCCGAGCTGAATGCCAATGGCGACCTTTTTAATGAGGATACCCTGCGATTTACCGATGAGCAGATGGAGAAGTTTATTACTTTTTAGTTGTAAGGGTTATAAAAAGTTGTAATGGTTGTAATAAGTTATAAAGGTTATTTTTATTAGTAACAACTACTACAACATTTTCAACCACTACAACATCTACAACTTACCCCCATTAATCAACCTAGCCATTAAAAATGCTGCCCCGGCGGCTAACGCGCCGATGATGAGTACTTTTAACGCGCCTTTAAAAGGAGGTTGGCCTGTTACTTTGCTTTTTAAATACCCGAAAATGAACAGGCATATCATGGTGATAACGCACGAATAATATAACCCGTTGATAGAGTTAGCTGTAAAAAAATAGGGCGATAATGGTATAATGCCGCCCACAATATAGGATAGGCCAATAGTTATGGCGCTTTGGCTGGCGCGGTTAGCTTGGGGTTTTTCCAATCCCAGTTCATAGCGCATCATAAAATCGACCCATTTATCGGTGTCCTTTGCCATTTCATCGGCAACCTGTATTTGCAGGGCCTCTGATAAGCCAAAATCGGCAAATACTTCCATTACTTCGGCCTTTTCCTGTTCGGGCACACGCTGTACCTCATCATATTCGCGTTTTAGTTCTGATGCGTAATGCTCGGCTTCCGTGCGCCCGGCTAAAAACCCGCCCAGGCCCATGGCTATTGAGCCGGCAACAATTTCGGCAATACCGGCGGTAATAATGATGGTTGATGAATTTACAGCCCCGCTCAAGCCCGCTGCCAACGCAAACGGAACGGTTAAACCATCAGACATGCCGATAACAATATCGCGGATGGTATCAGAGCTTTTTAAATGATGTTCGTGATGCATAAGTAAATGTATGGGGATAAATTTTAATTATTTGTAAAGGAAGGTAGTTTATTATTAGTCTGAATAATATATTTGCCTCACCTAAACATCATTTATGAAACAGCTATACACATTTCTTTTCCTCCTTATTATCCTTCCTTTTTTCACATCGGCACAAAGCAATTACAAACCGGGCTATGTGGTAATTTTAAAAGGTGATACTTTACACGGGTTTATTAACTATAAAGACTGGAATAAAAACCCAACCGCTATTAGTTTCAAAAAAGACCTCAATACAACAAAAAGCGAAACTTTTTCGATTGCAAATACTGATGCATTTGTTGTAAATGGGTACGAATATTATAAAAAGTATGTAGGAAAGATAAGCCAGGATGCCATAGATATAACCTATTTATCAAGAGGGCTTGATTCAACATACAAGGTTGATACTGTTTTTTTAAGAGCTATTAGCACGGGTAAGAATGTAACATTATATGAATATGTTGACATATTAAAAGTGAGGTATTTTATAGCCGAAAAAAGCGCGCCGCCGGCCGAATTATCCTACCACGTTTATTTTGATTTGGGGGACGCTACTAAAGTGGCTAAGCAAAGAGGGTATATGCAGCAATTACAAACACTGTCGGCAAAATACCAACCGCAAAACCCGGCCTTGTTTGACGAAATAGCAAATATTGATTATACCGCTGAAGCCTTAAAAGAAGTAGTTTCAAAAATTAACGGGGTGGCCAATGGTTCAAACAACAAAATTGTATTCACGGGCGAAGACCATGCCAGCGTAAGGTTTTTTGTTGGGATAGGGGTTAATAACACGGGGCTATATTTTACAGGAGATAATGATTTTGCCACTGTAAAAACATCTTCGTCGGTTTTCCCCGAAATTACTATTGGCGCCGATATATTTTTAAACAAAAATGTTGGAAATCTTATTCTAAGAACAAGCCTTAATTTAACAGGCGATAACGGCTCTTTCACATATAACAATACCAGCGCGTTTCCGTACATGACTGTGTTAAAGTTTAATCAATATACAGCTTCGCTAAACCCGCAGTTATTGTACAATGTGTATAATACATCTCCTTTAAAACTTTATATATCGGCAGGTGTGGCGGCTAATTTTTCAATGTATAACAATAAACAATATTACAGGGTAAAAAATGCTACCGTTACCCCTGAATCTGTCCTTCAGTTAACTGAACCATTTGAACCCCAGGCCCTTTTTTTAACTGAAACCATAAAAGCCGGAGTTGTTTTAAACAATAAGCTGGATATTCATATAGGTTATGTTCCTCCTGCCAGCATTGAGTTTGAAGGATCATACAGTATCAAAACCACCTCGTACCAGGCAGGTATAAGTTATTTGTTTGGTAAGTAGTAATCGGCTAAAAAAACAAGGCATTAATTAGTTTGAATAATATATTTGCCCACCCTATCATTTATGAAACAGCTAACTACTTTTCTTTTCTTCGTATTTACTTTCCCCCTTTTTTTATCGGCACAAAGCAATTATAAGCCGGGCTATGTGGTAAACTTAAAAGGCGATACTATACAAGGCTTTATTAATTATCAGGAATGGAACTACAACCCTAACTCCATAAGGTTTAAGAAAAATAACCTTGCCGCCAACGCCGAAAATATTTCAACAACAAACAGTACAGGTTTTGGAATTTCCGGCTATGAATATTATCGCCGTTATATTGGCGAAATTGGGCAAAATTATTTGAAGGAGGATATTTCCGCCGGTGGCGCTACGTCGCCATCTAAAATAGATACTGTTTTCTTGAAGCTAATTACCACCGGCAAAAATGTAGCTTTATATAATTATACCGATGGCATCAAAACGAGATACTTTGCGGCCGAAAAGGGTCGCCTTCCGGAAGAATTAATTTTTTCAATGTTCCTGAACCCGGATGACTTCAATCAACCCTTCCGACTTCAATTAAATAAACTGGCTTTCGCCTACCAACCACAAAATGAGGGCCTGGTTAAGGAAGTAAAGTATGCTTATTATCAAAGTGACTTAAAAAGCATTGCAGTAAAATTAAATGGTTCGCAGGCCACAGATTTGTTTTCTTTGTCCGAACAAAATAAACCGTATAAGTTTTTTGTTGGCGTGGGGGTAAATACTACCATATCAAAAATATCGGGCAATGATCAGCTTGCCACGTCAAAGCAATCCTCTTCAACATTTCCGGAATTGAACCTCGGTGCAGACTTTTTTTTTAACAAAAATACTAAAAAGCTCATTTTTAGAGCAGGGCTCGGTTTTACTGAAAATAAAGGCACCTACAGTATAGATGGTTCAACAGGTACGCCATATACTATTGATTACAACGTTACCCAGTTGATGATTTCGTTGAATACCCAAATTGTATATAATATAGTCAATAAAAATAATTTTAAGTTTTATGCGGCTCTTGGCGGAGCAGCGAACTATGGCAGTTATAGCAATGTGGACCATACTATTACCTATCATTTAACTCCAACTACATCAAGCATATCGGCCTTGCAACCAATATCGGTTGAAAACGTGTTTTTTAACGCAACTTCAAAAATAGGCATTCAGTTAAACCATAAATTTGAACTGTATTTAACGTATATTCCTTCCTATATTTTTACCAACTATGCTAATTTATCTGTTGGTTCTACTTCTTATCGTGCGGGTATTAGCTATCTGTTTGAAAAATAACATAACCAAAATAAATACAGGATAATTGGGGTAATCTGCCTAAAAAAAAATCCTGTGTTACGGTTTTTGGGCTTTTGGTTCTTGACTCCTGGTTTGTATAAATCGCAAACACTTAATATTAAGCCAACACTTTTTATGAATAAAGGGTTATTTTTGTTGACCTAATCAGCAATTGTGATAAAATTTTACCTGGTCTTATTTTTCAATTTCGTTATTGGTACCATTGCATTTGCACAAGCTCCGCGCGATAAGGTAAAAAGCGATAGTGTAAAACAACTGCAGGCCGTTACTATTAAGGGGTATTTATCAGATCAGCCCTTGTTAAGCGTACCCGCTTCTGTTAGCACCATAACACCCGATCAATTAAAACTACAACCCGATAATTCGCTTGTGCCTGCTATGAATACTATACCCGGTGTGCGTATGGAAGAGCGATCGCCGGGCAGTTACCGCTTATCAATAAGAGGCAGTTTGTTGCGGTCGCCGTTTGGCATACGCGATGTAAAAATATATTACGACGATATACCGCTTACCGATGCCGGTGGCAATACTTACCTGAATGCCATTGACGTAAACAGCGTACAGGGTATTGAAGTGCTAAAAGGGCCCGACGGTAGTTTGTTTGGCGCAAACTCGGGCGGTGTGGTTTTGGTGAGCCCGGTTAACCGTTATGCCGATAGCAACTATGTTAAATTAGGTTTTAACGGCGGGTCATACGCGCTGGTGCATGAAAACATGGCACTGCAAAACAGCGATAAAAACAACCAGCTAAATATTAACCAGGCTTATGAAAGCTATGGCGGATACCGGCAGCATAGCGGCATGTACCGCAATTATTTCCAGGCAGTTGATCGTATAACTTATGCTAAAAACAACCATTTAAAAATATTAGGTTTTTACTCCGACCTGAAATATCAAACACCCGGCGGGTTAACCCTGGCGCAGTACCAGGCCAGCCCACAACTGGCCCGCACGCCTACGGCCACCATACCGGGGGCCATACAGGACAATATTGGCATCACCACCAAAATGTTGTTTGGCGGTTTGGTAAACGAGGTGCATATTACCGACCGTCTTCGTAATGTGCTGGCTGTTTATGGCACTTACGTTGATTTTGCAAACCCCTTCGTCACCAATTATGAAAACCGTTATGAAGGCACTTACGGGATGCGCACTTACTTTGAATTTACAGGCATTAAACAAAAGGATTTTGACTGGACTGCCAATGCCGGGCTGGAGTGGCAGCAAACCAACTCGGATATTAACAACTATGGCATTAAAACAGGCGGGATAAGGGATACGGCGCAAACGCTGGATAAGATAAATACCAACCAGCATTTTGTATTTGTACGCTATGAGGCCAATTTTTATAAACGCCTGCATATAGAAGCTGCCGCGAGCTTAAATTTTTATGGGTACGATTTCAGGAATGTATATCCGTTGGCGCAAACCACCTACACCCCACGCGATTTTACCCCGCAATTTATGCCGCGCTTGGCTTTATCCTACCAGGTAACCAATGATTTTACCTGGCGGGCATCTGTAAGCCGGGGATACTCGACGCCAACAACTGCCGAGATACGCCCAACGGATAATATTATCAATACCGCATTGCAGGCCGAATATGGATGGAACTATGAAACCGGCTTCCGCCTGCGTAATAAAGATGAGAGTATGTTTTTGGATGCTTCCGTTTTTTATTACCAATTACAAAATGCTATTGTGCTGCGCTTAAACCCTGATGAAACGCAATACTATATTAACGCGGGAGGCACCCGGCAACCGGGCCTTGAACTGTATTTTACGGATTGGATAATCAAACAAAACACTACTGATTTTATCCGCGGGCTGCAATTTAACCTGTCGTACACTTTAAGTAAATTCACCTTTACCAATTATAAAACCACCACGGCTGACTATTCGGGCAACCGGTTAACCGGCGTACCCCAGCAGGTGGTTATTCCGGCTATTCAAGTCAAATTCCCTTCGTATTTATATCTTTTTGTGCAGTACAACCATACCTCAAGCATTCCGCTTAATGATGGCAATACCACTTTTGCCGCGCCTTATAATTTATTGCAGGCAAAGGTTGGCTGGCAGCATATATTAGGGCATAAAAACCGTTTAGAGGTATATGCGGGCGCAGATAATATATTGAACGAAAAGTATAGCCTGGGTGATGACCTGAATGCCGTAGGGAACCGTTATTATAACGCGTCACCGTTAAGAAACTATTACGCGGGGTTTAACGTGGTGTTTTAGTTTTGGGAAGCAATAAGGGCATCATGGTTTCGTGATGCCCCTATTGCTTGTTGTGAATTACTGAAATTATAAACGGTGCTTTTGGGGGCTTATTGTATTTTAAATTTATAAAAGTTAAGGGGGGCCGGTAATTGAATGTCGGCGATGACTCACCCGGTCATTGCTTCGCTCAGCCACCTTCGCTTCGCTGCGCGAAAAGAGGGTTGGGAAGGGCGATTTTCTTGTATTGAAATGAATTGTGGCTCGAGGCGGTTATATAGGCACAGGAGGTGTGGTTATAGCTGTTTAAGGCAACTTGAGATGCTGCTAAGGCTGCATGGCGCATTATTAAAACGACGTTGTAAGGCCTGAAAATGTCGTAACCGGGTTTGCTTTTTTCGGCTATTTTGGGGCTGTGATATTTATTTTTAACTGCTTTATAGGTAACATTTCAGCTTAAACAAATAGTATTGTCAAGGCATTTTGAGAAGTCGAAATTTTTTCGTATATTTAATATATACCCGCAATTCTGTAGGATTTAGCAGGGCTTTTTCGCCTGTTTTTTGCCAATAAATTCACAAAAAAAATAAACGCGGGTTTTCCGAAATTTTTTTAGGGTTTTGACCGCTTCGTTCTTTAAAATTATTTACAAAGCAAACTTTATCCACCCATTACCCTCATACCCAAAAATGAATTGTTTGGGGTTAATGATCTCGGCTAAAACTTCAATGGAGTCTATCATGCGCGGGCCGGGACGGTTGAAGTATTGGTTGCCATCGGCAATGTACAGCCTGTTGTTTTTTACCGCCTTTAAATCATTAAACCCGGATTGTTGCAATAACAGGTACATCTCTCTCATTGTGCGCTCTATAGCAAACCCGCAGGGCATTACAATAATGATATCAGGGTTATGTGACCGGATATCGTCCCATTGCACATAAGGCGAATGTTTGCCTGCTTCGGCTAAAATATTTATTCCGCCGGCTATATCCACCAGGCCGGGAATCCAGTTGCCCGATACCATCAACGGCTCCAGCCATTCGATACAGGCAACCGTAGGTTTTTGCTCAATATATTTAAGCTTATGCCTGATGATATCAACCCGTTCCTCTAGTTCTTCAATAAGGGTATCACCCCGTTCTTCAACATTTAGGGCCATGGCAACGGTTTTGATATCATTAAAAATATCAGCTAAACTATTGGGTTGTAACGAAACAATTTGGGCCTGTTTATCTAAATAGTTTTCAAGCGCCTGTTCAACCTCTTTTAATGATACGGCGCAAACCTCACATTGCGCCTGGGTGATCACTACATCGGGGCTGAGTTGTTTGATCACTTCGCGGTTTACAGTGTAAACGGATAAGGCATCGGCCAAAATCTCTTTTACCGTAACATCAATGCCCGCACTGCTTAAATTATCCGGGAAGTTAGCTTCCGAACATACGGGCAAGTGTTTTATACTTTCGGGGTAGTCACATTCATGCGACCGCCCTACCAGGTTTTTTTCCAAACCCAAAGCACATACAATTTCGGTAGCAGATGGTAACAGGGAGATTATTCGTTTCATTAGTTATGTGCAAATATGCGGATGTGCAAATGTGCGGATTTTTTTGATGTGCAGATGTGCGGATATGCAAATGTGCAGATGTGTTGATGTGCAGATTTTGTGGATGCATGGATAATGACATTTTGAAATCCATTTGCATATCTGCACATTTGCACATCCGCACATTATTATGATCCTCCTAACATTTTTCATCGGGTTAATAGCCAACTTTATAGGGTACATACCACCCGGGAACATTAACCTGACTTTGGTACAGATCACCATTAACCGGGGGATGAAACAGGCGTTGCAGTTCATTATCGCTTTTTCATGTGTCGAGTTTTTCTTTACCTATTTTATTATGCACGCGGCCAAATGGCTTTCGGGGCAGGTTAGGTTGGATATTGTAATTGATTGGGTGATGGTGGTATTGTTTGGTGTAATGGGCACCATAACCTGGATACACCGTAAAAAACCACCCGAGACCAAATATTCAGATACAGACAGTATCAAATACGGCATATTGCTGGGCTTTTTAAACCCCATGCAGGTACCTTTCTGGATGATAACCGGCACTTATTTAATTACCCACGAATGGATATTGGATGGCAAGCTTGCCCTGGTGATATTTAGCATAGGCTCGGCAGCGGGCGCGTTTTTATGCCTGTTTTTATACGCAGAATTTGCCCGGTATATACAAAGCAAGTTTGCCCTGAGCACGCGTATCATTAATACGGCTATAGCTATTTTGTTTTTTGCATTTGCCGCCTATCATGTGGTGAAAAGGGTCTATTTGGCTGTAGAGCCGAAGACTGTTAAAGTGGTTCACAAATAAAACCCACCCCGCAATTAATGGCCTTCTTTCCAGTTTTTAGATGACTTTTGATAACCTGTAGTAATAAGAGGAATCATGCTTTTATTAATGGCTGATGTAAGCTTTACAATTTCATGGTACTTATCTTTTCTGATGAATGAATTTTCATAGTCAAAATAAAAAGTCCATACAGAAACAATTTGTTTAGTACTAAAGGTCTTTAATATTTCAACAAATTCTTTGTTATGTAAAGGGACATACTGTATAAGGTTGTTTTGGAAAAAACTTATTCCATCTGCCTGATCAACTCCATTTATTGATATATAAATTATCTTCTTAATAAATTCATCTTCATTAATACATTTTAAGGCAAAGAAATGGTTAATATGATCCAGGGCAACATCATTTAAAGGGTACCCTTTGTTGGTTAAATCATTCCAAGCATATATCTTACTAAAAGATTGAAAATTTGATGGAAAGGCTTTGAAGAAAACCTTTTGATAATATATGGAATCTTTGCCCTTTGTTATGAACCCCTTTTGGTATGAGTTTTCTAAAATCTTTACATTGTTTTTTTGAGCATAAACATTGCCAAATTGCAGTATAAGTAAGCTTAGCAGAAGTAAATACTTTTTCATTTCGGTTTATAATTGGTGGTCGTAGATCATAGCCTGTCAATTCATAACGAAATACAAGGTAACGAATTATTCACTGTCAACTATCAGCAATGACCTATAACCCATCAACCAGCAATGCTAACACATCGATCTTATCCTGTGCCAGTTGTTTGGTTAGGTCATCCAACGATGAAAATTTAATATCAGCGCGAACAAAATGGTGAAATTCCATTTTAATTTGATGGCCATATATTTCGGCATCAAAATCAAAAATGTTCACTTCGATGTTCCTGAACAGGCCATTTATGGTTGGCCGGCTGCCGATGTAGGCCATGCCCTTGTAAATCGAACCGTCAATAAATATTTTGGCCGAAAATATGCCATCAGCAGGTATTAGCTTGTATTTTTCTTCGATGAGGATATTGGCGGTGGGATAGCCAATTTGCCGGCCTATCTGGTCGCCACGGGTTACCTTGCCGGTGATAAAAAACGGATAGCCTAAAAACTCATTGGCCAGGTCAATTTTGCCGTTTAATAAGGCTTCCCTTATACGGGTTGAGCTAACAGCTACCTCATGAATATCCTGCTCGGGTATTTCAACAACGTCAAAACCGTAAATGGGGCCGGCTTGCAACAGGTCGTTCAGCCCTCCCTGGCGGTCTTTACCAAAACGGTGGTCATAGCCGATCACTATCTTTTTAGTGCCGATTTGTTTTACCAATACATCCCGAATATAAGCCTCGGCAGATTGATTAGAGAAATCCCTTGAAAACGGGGTAATGATCAAATGATCAATGCCCAATTGTTCCAGCAGTTCGGCCTTTTCATTAATGGTATTGATAAGCTTTATACTTTCATCTTCGGGGTGCAATATCATACGGGGATGCGGAAAAAAAGTGAGCATCACCGTTTCGCCGCCCGTAGCTTCGGCCAGTTCTTTGATACGCGCTATGATTTTGCGATGCCCCAGGTGTACCCCGTCAAAAGTGCCGATGGTAACCACCGCGTTTTTTACCGGGTTAAAGTCATCTATATGATGATATATCTTCATTTTATAGTAGAATATGTAAAGATAAGCGTTATTTTATTTCGAATTTCGAATGTTCAATTTCGGATTTAAGAGTTTGATAATTCTCTTTAAAATTAAACAAATTCGAAATTGAACATCCGAAATCCGATATTATTCAATAATTACTTTCTGTCCTTTTATCACATCTACCAAATCCATTACTTCCCAGGCATCTTCAATTTTATAGTTGCCGCTGCGGGTACGGGTTAGTTTGGATAGATAAGCACCGTTATTTAGTGCTTTACCAAAATCATTCACTAACGAGCGGATGTAAGTGCCTTTGCTGCAAACTACTTTAAAATCAACTTCGGGTAAAGCAATACGGGTAATTTCAAATTGGGTAATGGTTACGTTGCGCAGGCGCAGTTCAACTTCTTCGCCACGGCGCGCTTTTTCATATAAGCGCTCGCCGTCAATTTTTATGGCGGAGTGTGCCGGGGGGTATTGCTGTATATCGCCGGTAAACTGTTTGCAGGCGCCTTTTATTTGCTCATCAGCTATGCTGCTGATGTCAAATTGCTGATCGGGCGCCGTTTCCATATCGTAGGATGGGGTGGTAGCGCCCAATATCATGGTGCCGGTATATTCCTTTTCTTCGGCCTGGAAGGTATCGATCTGTTTGGTCATTTTGCCGGTGCAAATGATGAGCAGACCGGTTGCCAATGGGTCGAGCGTGCCGGCATGGCCAACCTTTAGCTTTAAGGGCTTAAACGAGTTACGCAGCTTGCCTACTACGTCAAAGCTGGTCCATTGGTAAGGCTTATTTACTAAAAGTAGCTCGCCCTCGGCAAAATTAAATTGTTTATGCTTATCCACTTGTATAATTAAGCGGCAAAGGTAGGATTATTTGTCTGAACCATGATTTGTGGGATTTTATCGATTATCATGATTTGAAAAAATGAGATTAGAAAGCGTGTACAAATACTACTGTTTAAATAATTCATCAACGCAATCCATCAATCAAAAAAATCAACGGTTCAGACAGTATGCAAAGCATTCCCCGTATAGTACAAAATAATAATAATTATACCAGCTATAATGCGGTAGTAGCCAAAAAGCTTAAAGCCTTTTTGCTCCAAAAAGGTAATAAAGCTTTTGATAGCCAGCAACGCCACAATAAAAGCGATGACGCTGCCTATCACTAAATATTTAATGTCCTGATGTATATCGGTATTAGCAAAGTGGCCGTTTTTGTAAAAGTCATACAGATCTTTTAGGGTAGCACCAAACATGGTTGGCACAGCCAGGAAGAACGAAAACTCGGCAGCGGCCTTACGGCTCAGCTTTTGCGACATACCACCTACAATAGAGGCAGCAGACCGCGAAACGCCCGGCACCATAGCCAAACATTGGAAGAACCCAATTTTAAGCGCGGTGATATGGTTGATTTCTTTTTCGTCATTAACAGTAGGTTTATTAAACCAGTCATCAACAAAAAGTAAAATAACGCCGCCAACCACAAAGGCTATAGCAACAACCAGCGGGCTTTCTAACAGTACATCAATTTTCTTTTTAAATAACAAGCCTAATATTACGGCAGGTATTACACCAATAACCAGCTTTACATAAAAATCAATAGAGCGGAAAAAACGTTTAAAGTAAAGCACCACTACAGCGAGGATAGCGCCTAACTGGATAACTATTTCAAACAGTTTAACAAATTCGTCCTTGCTGATGCCCATTAATGAGCTGGCAATAACCATGTGCCCGGTTGATGATACCGGCAAAAATTCCGTTAGGCCTTCAATTATAGCCAGGACAATAACATGTATGATATTCATAGGGGAAAGGTTGTAAGGGTTGTAAATGTTGAAATAAGTTGTAGAGGTTATAAAAGCTATAAATGTTTAATGCTATGAAACATTTACTATCATCAATTAACCATTAACTACTTCGCTTCCGGTTTTTTCAGGATGGCGAAAAAGGCGATAGCGAAGCCTGTTAAAACTACAATTGGAGCCAAAATAATTTTGGTATTGCTGTAAATATCAGTTGTGCCCGCCATTAATATAAAGCCAAAAGCCACTACAGCTATGGCGATGATGAACCAGCGGTAATTGCTTTTATCGAATATCAGTTTTACAGGGGTTTTATCTGCCGGTTTAGCCTGTACTTTTGGTGCCGGTGTTTTGATGGGTTGTGCCATATTTTTATTTATAGATTTATTGAATGACTGAATTATTAAATATTGAGTTGCTTTAGGCTTTTCGCTTTCAGCTTTTACCTATATAGAGCGTGTATTTTTAAACGTAAAAACTTATTTACTGCCAAAAAGGTGCTGAAGCCCGAAATAAATACGCCCAAGCCTATTACAAATAAAAACACTATCCCGAACTCGGAATAGTTTTGCAATATTACCAGGTCGGGGACTTGCTGTACGGCCAGGTACAGGGTGCCCATTAAAATAATAATGGCTATTAGCGCGCCCAAAAGGCCATGCCAAATACCATATAGTAGAAATGGTTTACGAATAAACCCTTTTGTTGCGCCTACCAATTGCATCGATTTAATTAAAAAGCGTTGCGAGTAAATTGCTAGACGGATAGTGTTATTAATAAGCGCTACCGAAAGCACCACGAATATGCTTGCAAAAGCCAGTATAATTAAGCTTATCGAAGTTAAATTCTGGTTCATTTGGTCAACCAGCGATTGCTGGTATTTAACCTCTTTTATCAATGGGTTTTTTAACAGCTCAGTTTTGAATTTGGTAATATCGGCGTTGTTGGCATACTGGGCATTTAAGTAAACATCTAATGATTGCGACAGCGGGTTATAGCCCAAAAACTTCACAAAATCTTCACCCAAATCTTTTTGCAGGTTGCGGGCGGCCAGTTCTTTACTTACATATTGCGCCTGCTTAACCATTGGGTTAGCGGCCAATTGTTTTTGCAGCTCCATTACATCGGTTTCGTGTGCCGCGTCATCCACAAAAACATTAAGCACAATGTTTTCTTTCACATAGCGCGACAGGTTATTGGCATGTACCAATATTAAGCCTAACAAACCTACCATCGACAAAACCATGGCGATACCAAATACAGTTGATATGTAAATGGTCTTCGTTTTTTTTGCCGACTCGCTTGCTT
>JABDBT010000023.1 GCA_013288465.1 Bacteroidota bacterium
ACCGAAGATGGTAACAAACATAACGAGCTGCTGATAAAAAACGTAAACATTGGCCAGGTAGAAGATATAAAATTGAACGGGGTAGATGTTTATGAGGTGTATGGCGGCAGTTCATATAGCGGCAAAAGGTGGAAAACGTATGATGGCACGCAAAGAAAAGCAACCCCGATAGTTGCCGGGTACAAATTGCCCGATGCTGCCGATGTTGATGGCGGCCTTGATTTTAAACTGCCCAATGGCAAGCATACGGGCTATATTAAAAACATTACGTTTAATGATATTAATGTATTGGTAAAAGGCGGTAATGCCCTTGCCGATACTGCTGCTACGCCACCCGAAATGGGCGTAGGGCAGTACAATGTTGGCGATTTAAAGGTGCAGCCCTCATATGGCTTATGGGCCCGGCATGTTGAAGGCATTACTGTTAAAAACAGCACCTTCAATTATGAAAAACGCGATAGCCGTTACGCCTTGTTTTTTGATGATGTAACAGGCGCGAATATATCGGCAGTAAAGGTAGTTGCCCCGCAGGATAACCACGCGTTGATGGGGCTTAAAAACGCTTCGGGTATTAACGTTACCAATGTTACCTGGTTTAATGGTCAATGGGGTGTTGAACCGAAGCAATTAAAGGATGTTAGTAATATTTCCGGAAAAGGGTTGTTGGATATACCGGTAAAGTAGTAGGGGTATTTGAAAATGTCCAAAAGATCGTCTTTGCGAGCGATAGCGTGGCAATCTCTGAACATGCAAATCGGCCATGCAAGTTCGCCGCCTATCACTTTTGAGATTGCTTCGTACCTCGCAAAGACGGTCCTGTTTGCGTGCCTTTCTCCCCCAGCGTCATTGCAATAACGTTTCGTATGTTATTGATAAATATGCCCTAATGAAAAACAGCGCGATTTAATTTCTGTCCCCAGCACGCAGAACAAACGGCCAACCAATTTTTTCAGCCTTTCAACCAGGCTCATTGGCTTCCCGGCTAAAATATCATTGGTGTCTTCCGGCTCAGTATCGACAAACCCCCTTGATTCCGCTTCCATTTCTTCCAATATTTTTGAGAGGATGCCCGGGTAGCGGTTAATAATTTCATCAAGCTCGGTGAGCTCATCAAAGCTGGCCTGCCCGCTTCTTTGTTTGTTGATGAGGATATCGAACCTGTCCTGCGCGTAGGTCCGTTTTTCGGGTTTTAGAGGATTTGCCACTCTGGTTACTATTTATCAAAAACAAGCCATCAAAACAAATGCCATGATGTTATATTATTGATTAACAATAAATTATGTCGTATTTTTTTCGATTTGGCTGTTCCTTATCGTTACAATAATTGTACGTTTTCGCACAGGGATCATCCGTAAAACCTAAACCGTATTATCAATCGGTCAAAAACAACCCTCCTTTAATTTCGGGGATGATATGTTTTTCTAAAGCTGTGGCAAAAAGCAGTTTGATCGCCTTCCTGCCTTCTTCGCCCAAATCAACCGAGTATTTATTTACATATAATTCAATATGCTTATACATTACTTCCTCGCTCATTTCCTGCGCGTGTTGGCGAATAAAATCCAACCCCGATTTTGGGTTGGCGAAAGCAAACTCGACCGAGCGGCGCAAAACCCGGTTAATTTTATGCTGAACAGCTACCGGCAGTTTGCGGTTAGCCACAATGCCGCCTAAGGGTATGGCGCAGCCGGTTTGTTTTTCCCAGTAATCGCCCAGGTCGATGATTTTCTTTAAGCCTTTATCCTGGTAAGTAAAGCGATTTTCGTGGATAATTAAGCCCACATCTACACGGCCATCAAGTACCGCGTTCTCGATATCCGAGAAAACAAGTTCCTGCTTATTAGTAGCGAGCGGGAAAGCCAGTCCCAATAAAAAATTGGCGGTAGTGTATTTGCCGGGGATGCCAATTAAAGGATTTCGAATTTCGAATTTCCGATCTCGAATTTGCCCGTTCTGTAAATCCGAAATTGAAATTTCGAAATCCGAAATTAATAATGGCCCGACGCCGAAGCCCAGGGCGCTGCCTGCATCCAGCAAAACATATTGGTTAGCCACATAAGCAAAGGCGTGATAGCTGAGTTTGGTAATATCCAGTTCGCCTTTAAATGCTTTTTGGTTTAGCGTTTCTACATCATCATAAAAAACCTCAAAATCCAATCCCTCCGTATCAATTTTATGGTGGATGAGGGCATCGAAAATAAAGGTATCATTAGGGCAGGGAGAAAAGCCGAGGGTTAGTTTCATTACGTTATACGTTTTACGTAGGACGTTATACGTTGATTTGTCACAAAAAACACGTACAACGTAAAACATAGCACGTATAACCTATCAACCTTACAATCCTTTCAAAAATTCCAAAGCAAAGTTATTCAGATTTTTTACAGCAAGCCCTATGTTCCAGTTGTCGCGGTTGCGTTTTTCTACATAATTTGACACTGCCCTGATCTGTATGCAGGGTACCTTCAGTTCGTGGCAGGCATAAAAAAATGCGGCGCCTTCCATGCTTTCCAGCTGCGGGTTTAACCTTTCGACAACGCTCTTTATAGATTCTTCATTGCCGTGAACCGTATTTACCGTAATTGCGGTGGCCTTGTTGAGGCTTATTTTTTTGGTGAAATAGCTTATGCCCGTGGTTGGTTTAAAAATGCTTGCGCCCAGTTCCAGCCTTTCAATGCTGATAAACCTTTTATCATCTTCGGCACCTAACTCCGAAAAAGTATCCTGGGTAATTTCTATCACATCGCCCAATTGGATAGCGCGGTCAAAGCTGCCTGCAATACCCAGGTTAATTACCAGGTGATACACATTACGGGGCAAATGCCGGGCTAACGCAAATGCCGTGGGCACCATCCCGGCACCGGTTATTAGTACCGAGCAATTGGCTATTGAGGCGTGGCGGGGGGTATATAAATTTTCTTCTTCGGCCTTTTGTAAAGCCAAAGCCTCTATTAAAGGCATAACCTCGGGCACGGTAGCAGCAACAATTAATATCCGCATGTCATTTTTATTTTGACCACTAAGATAAAAACAAACGCTTATTTTGTTTTGTATATTTGCAGCCACAATTATTATGATGATATATATTACGCGCAAAGAACATTTTAATGCGGCACACAGGATGTACCGCGAGGAGTGGAGCGCAGAAAAAAATGCCGAAGTTTTTGGCAAATGCGCTAACCCAAACTGGCATGGCCATAACTACAATCTTTTTGTCACCGTAAAAGGGCAGGTTACACACGCAACCGGTTATTTAATTGATTTGAAAGAATTGAAGATAATTATTAACGATTATGTGATTGAAAAGCTTGACCATAAGAATATTAATAAGGATGTTGAGTTTATGGCCGGTAAAATGGCATCGACCGAATTGCTTTGCATTGAAATTTTTAACCAGTTAAAAGCGCCGATTGAAGCTTATGACGGTGTTTTTTTACATTCGGTTAAATTATATGAAACCGAAAATAACTCTGCCGAATATTTTGGCGATTAAACCTGTACAATGATCAATAAAGATGCGATACCCGACAGGGATGAAGGTATTAACGGCTACGAAAAAATTGACCGTTATAACCCCGAACTGATCAGTAACCTTTCGGCTCATTATAAAGATGTACTGAAACAGATAGGCGAAAAGCCCGATCGTGAAGGTTTGTTACGTACACCCGAGCGCGTAGCCAAAGCCATGTTATACCTTACACATGGTTATGACCTTGATGCTAAAGAGATCCTTAATTCGGCTATGTTTAAAGAGGAGTATAGCCAGATGGTAGTGGTGAAAGATATTGAGGTATATTCCATGTGCGAGCACCACATGCTGCCGTTTTTTGGTAAAGCCCATATTGCTTATATCCCTAATGGTTATGTGGTTGGATTAAGTAAAATACCGCGTGTAGTTGATGTATTTGCCCGCCGTTTGCAGGTGCAGGAGCGTTTAACCAACGAGATAAGGGATTGCATACAGGATACCTTACAGCCCCTGGGTGTAGGTATTGTTATTGAATGCCGCCACCTATGTATGAGCATGCGCGGCGTACAAAAACAAAATTCGGTTACAACAACATCGGCCTTTACCGGCGAATTTTTAAAAGAAAAAACAAGGACGGAGTTTTTGAACTTAATTTCAGCGAAATTAAGTTAGTGATCAGAGATTGGAGATTAGTGATTAGGAAGATTTTTAACTCAATATTTTTTAAGAAACAGTTATAAAACTATCTTTAATCACCAATTGGCCAACTTCTAATCCTAATCTCTAATTAACTAACCTCTAATCTCTAAAATGAAAGCATACATTTTTCCCGGACAAGGCGCCCAGTTTGTGGGTATGGGCAAGGACCTTTACGAACAATCTGAACAGGCCCGCCAATTATTTGAACAGGCCAATGCTATATTGGGCTTCAGGATAACCGATATTATGTTTAACGGTACTGACGAGGACCTTAAACAAACCAACGTTACGCAGCCTGCAATATTTTTACATTCGGTAATATTGGCCAAAGTAATGGATGATTTTGCGCCCGAAATGGCAGCAGGCCATTCGTTAGGCGAGTTTTCGGCATTGGTTGCCGCGGGAGCCCTGTCATTTGAGGATGGTTTGCGCTTAGTGGCCGCGCGGGCCAACGCTATGCAAAAAGCCTGTGAGATACAGCCATCAACCATGGCCGCTATTTTGGGTTTGGATGATTTTACGGTTGAAGATATTTGCAAGCGCATCAGCGATGTGGTAGTACCCGCCAATTACAATTGCCCGGGCCAGCTGGTAATTTCGGGCACTATAGCAGGCGTTGATAAAGCTTGCGAAGAAATGACCGCAGCTGGCGCTAAACGTGCTTTAAAACTAAATGTAGGCGGCGCGTTCCATTCGCCTTTAATGGAGGCAGCCCGTGTTGAGCTTGAACACGCCATTGTACATACAACTATTAATGCGCCGGTTTGCCCTATATATCAAAATATTGATGCTAAACCTTATACCGATCCGGCTAAAATAAAACATAATTTAATTGCGCAGCTTACCGGCCCGGTTAGGTGGACACAAACCGTAAAACACATGATGGAAGATGGCGCTACATCGTTTACTGAAGTTGGGCCCGGTAATGTTTTGCAAGGCCTGGTAAAAAAAGTTGACCGGGCAATGCCAACGCAAAGCGCCTCATTTACGCATGAACAATAAAAATTTTGATAAGCCGCAAACTAAAGCGGCTTTTTTTTATTCTAAATTTACATTAATCTATTTAGAAATAATTTGACTTACTCCGGAAAACTACGTTGGATGCTGGCCCTGTTAACGGCCACGCTTATGCTAACGGCAATTATTGCCCGCAAAACGTACACATCCGAAGACAGCCTGCACCAAACAGCTAAATTATTAGAAGACAACCTGCATGGGAAGGAGAACCTTATTGATGAAACGCTTAATAACCCCGTTAGGTTTAACCGGTTAAAAACCCTTTCGTCAAATACCGCCGAAGCGCTTAATACCATCACTCATTTTACTACTAATAATTACATCTGGCTTGTTACCCTAAAAAACGAACAGTTAGCTTTTTGGAGCGGTACAAAAGTATTGCCACATGATCTCGCCAAAATTAAAAATGGGGTTAGCTTTATAAACCAGCCTAATGGGTATTATGAGGTTATCCGAAAAAATGATGGCGACTTTTCGGCTATATTTTTTATCCCGGTAAAAATAAACTACGCTTTTCAAAACCAGTACCTGCAAAACACTTTTGCAAAAGATCTCATCAGCGAGCATAATATTGAAATTGCCGATTTTTCGGACAGGGACATCCATGAAATTCATAGCGTAAATAACGTTTACCTGTTCTCGGTAAAATTAATGCCCGGTGCCGTTAGTCAGCGGCTTTTTTATTTTGAGCTGGTTTTTTGGCTGTTAACTTTTATTACCTTATGTATATTAATACAAAACCTTTGCACCTACCTGGCGCGCAAAGGTTACGTTATAACCTCGTTAGCTTTACTGGCGTTGTTTATTGTGTTGTTAAGGGTTATCAATTTACATTATAACCTGCCCGATCTTACTTACAGGCTTGATATTTTTAACCCCCGGTTTTATGCATCAAGCAATTTATTCCCAACCCTGGGCGATTTTTGTATCAATATATTGCTGGTATGCTGGCTGGCTGCATTCCTTTTTCAACAGCGCAACCGCCTGTTAAAACATGCTCCCGGCAAAGCGGCAAGCTATGTTATATTAATTTCATGCATCCTGGCGCTGTTAATTGTGTTAACCGCATTCCTGACGATTTTTTATGGGGTGGTTTCTAACTCGCAGATCAGTTTTGATGTAAGTGATGTGTTCAATCTTTCGTGGTTTAGCGCCATTGGCATTTTAATGCTTTGCTTTTGTTTTTTAATGCTTTTTTTATTGACAGAAGTTTTTTTAACGCTGGCCAAAAAATTAAACATACCTGTTACCCACCAGGTGCTTATTTTTTTAACCGGCATTGTTTTATTTACCGTAGTTGTAAGTTTTTACTGGGAGTTTACCGTTGTTTATTTTTTATGGGCAATTATAGTTGCAATAAGGGGTTATTCATACCGCTACGATAATCTGAAACTCAATACCGGGTTATTTGCCACTATAATACTTGTATTTGCCTTTATTTCGGCGGTAATGCTCAATCACTTTGAGTCGATAAAAGAAAAAGACGTACGTAAGGCGCTTGTGCAGCAATTACAGATACCTGATGATGTAACTGCCGATTATCTTTTTAAAAAAATAGAAGATCAAATAATTACCGACCCGGCTTTAGCGCAATCTTTTACCGACTCGGTACACAATAATGATTACCTGAAAAACCGTTTTCAGAAACTTTATTTTGACGGCTATTTATCAAAATATGACTTCACAGTTCACGCCTTTAATAACGACGGACAATCCATATCAAGCGATAAAAGCTACGCCTTGAGCGATTTTAGGGACATGGTGCTTTACAGCTCGTTTAAGGTATCCGATAATTTTTACCGGGAAAATGCATCGTTTGGTTTTCAAAATTATTTTGCCATGCTGCCTGTGTCCGATAAAGGTAAAAGCTTAGGCGTTATTGTTATTGAGTTAAAATCAAAAGCACTGCAAATTGCAGATTCGTTCCCGGCGCTGTTAATTGATGAAAAGGCGAAGCCCGGTAACGAGTTTAAAAACTACTCGTATGCCTTTTATAGCGATGGCAAATTAATACGCCAGCACGGCAATTATATCTATAACCTTATTAACACCAACTTTAAGGGTGAGCTAAAACAATACACCTCAAAAACAACCAGTATCGAAGGGCTTAAATGGTACAGGCCATTCACCGTTTACAACCATTTGATATACATGCCCAGTGCGCGTAACCTGATCGTTATCAGCCGGGAAGAAAACGCTGTATTTTATGATATTACGTCATTAACTATCTTTTTTGTAGCTATAATGCTATTTAGCATGTTGGTTATTTTAGTGCGGTGGGCATGGATACGTATCAAAATATTAAATTTTACGGATAACATTATAAAATGGAGCTTTAGAATAAATTTTGACCGGATACTTTATAAAACCCGCATCCAGTTCTCTATGGTGTTTGCGGTTTTTATTACGCTGGTAATGGTGGGTATGGTTACCTATTTTTCTATTATCACGCAATATCAAAACCAGCAGGATACGATGATAAGGGACAAAATTAGCCGCATTACCGATTTTCTTGAAAGAGGGCAACTTGATAAATACCTGGGCAACATTAATGAAGAAAGCCAGCTGGATTTTGACAGGCTGGCAAACTCTTATGCTACCGACCTGGTATTGTTTGACCGGCAGGGCTCGCTTTTAATTACTACCCAGCCTAAAGTTTACAAGTACGGCCTAATGGCCCCCCGCATGAATGCCCGGGCGTTTATAAAGCTAAGTGAATTAAAAAACTCCGAGTTTGTAAATGATGAAACCTTGGGCGAACTAAAATACAAATCGGCCTACACCCCGGTACGGAATACAAAGGGCGATGTGGCGGCTTATTTACAGCTCCCTTATTTTTCTAACGAGACTGATTATTACGAACGCATTGGCTCGTTGCTAAATATCATGATCAATATTTATGCTTTGATATTTATTGCCATAGGTTTGTTTGCCATAATTATTGCCCGGCAAATTACCGCGCCTTTAAATTTTATACAGGAAAGCCTGGGCAAGATCATATACGGTAAAAAGAATGAGCCTATTCAATGGGAACGTGATGATGAGATTGGCGCCATGGTAAAAGAGTATAACAATATGATAGCCGCCCTTGAAAGCAGCGCGCAGAAGCTGGCACAATCAGAAAGGGAAAGCGCCTGGCGCGAAATGGCTAAGCAAGTGGCCCATGAAATTAAAAACCCGCTAACGCCTTTAAAATTGGGTTTGCAATTGCTTGAAAAATCATGGCGCGATAAGGACCCTAAATTTGATCAGAAGTTTGAACGGTTTAGCAAATCATTTGTTGAACAAATTGAAAGTCTGTCGTCAATAGCGTCCGAATTTTCGGCATTTGCAAAAATGCCTGATACCCGTATAGTGCGTATTAACCTGTTTGATATGTTAAGCCAAGCGGTTACCATTTTTAAACAAATGGATAATATAACTATTAGCTACCATCCTACTGAAGAACCTTTTTATATCAATGCCGACCGCGACCAGATATTGCGCTGCTTTAATAACCTGTTAAAAAATGCCATAGAAGCCACCCCGCCCGACAGGCAGGGCATGATCATTATTGATTATACTACAACCGAAAAAAACATTTTACTCACCATTAAAGATAATGGCAACGGCATACCCGAGCACATGCGCGAAAAAATATTTGAACCTAATTTTACCACCAAAAGCTCGGGCACGGGGCTTGGGTTGGCATTTGTAAAAAACTCCATCGAAAATGCAGGCGGCACCGTTTGGTTTGAAACAAAATTGGGAATAGGCACTACCTTTTTCTTTAGCATACCTGCTGCGGGTTGAAATTAAAATAAAGATTTTTTTGATTTTTTCCCGGGTGCTTAACCCGATACATTATATTTGATTACAAACAGCAACAACACCGCCCCATGGCATTTGACCTGATATTAAATAATGTTTCGAAGTATATTGAGCTGACTGATGCCGAGCAGGAATTTTTTGTGGCGCGATTAGAAACAAAATCGGTTAAAAGAAAACAATTCCTGTTAAGCGAAGGTGAAGTATGTAAATATTCGGCGTTTGTAACAGCAGGTTGTTTAAGGGGATATACCATTGATAGGGGCGGCGTTGAACATGTACTTGGTTTTGCCCCTCCTGATTGGTGGATTGCGGATATGTACAGCCTGATAACCCAAAAGCCCGGCACCCTGTACATTGAAGCGCTGGAAGATACCGACATGATATTGCTGTCAAAAATTAACCAGGAAAAGCTATATGTCGAGGTCCCGAAATTTGAACGGTTTTTTCGCATCCTTGCCGAAAAATCATTAGTAGCCAACCAGCAGCGTATAGTTGATAATATGAGCCTAACCGCCGAGGAGCGTTACGGCATATTTTGCAAACGGTACCCCACCCTTATTGATCACCTGCCCCAAAAACAATTAGCCGCCTACATTGGCGTTACCCCCGAGTTTTTTAGTAGGATGAGGAGCGAAATGATGAGGAAGAAATAGTCAGTTTGCAGTTGCCGGTTTGCAGTTAGCAGATATTAGCACCCACTAATCTCTAATTAACTAATCTCTAATCACTAACCTCTATTTCTTAACCTACATCATGTGCCGGGCTTTTCGTACACCGTACCTTTGAGTATAATTTAAAACTTAATCAAAATGGCAAATACAATATTACATAAAGCCGCCACACGCGGGCATGCAAACCATGGCTGGCTTAACAGTTACCACTCTTTTAGTTTTGGCAGTTATTATAACCCCGAAAGGATGGGTTTTGGCACATTAAGGGTATTAAATGATGATACCGTTGATGCAGGCATGGGCTTTGGTAAGCACCCGCATGATAATATGGAAATTATTTCTATCCCGCTTGAGGGCGACCTGGAACATAAAGACAGCATGAACAATGTGGCCGTAATAAAAAATGGCGACATACAGGCCATGAGCGCCGGTACCGGCATTTATCATAGCGAGTATAATAACGATCGCGATAAACGGGTTAAATTTTTGCAGATATGGGTATATCCGAATAAACGGAATGTTGAACCGCGTTATGACCAGATAACCCTGAATTTAGAGGACAGGCATAACAAGCTACAACAGATATTGTCGCCCAACCCGGATGATGCAGGTGTGTGGATACACCAAAATGCATGGTTCCATTTAGGGAAGTTTGACAAGGGCATAAGTACCGAATATGCACTAAAAGCAAAAGGCAACGGCGTATATGTTTTTGTATTAAGCGGCGATATAAACGTAAACGGCCAGCTACTGAATACCCGCGATGGATTTGGGATATGGGATACAGATAAATTTACCATCAGCGCTGATACCAACGCGGAATTTTTGCTGATGGAAGTGCCGATGGCAATTTGAATGAGTGAATTAATCATTTATTCTTTGTGATCTTTGTGCCTGCTCTTGGTGGCCTTTGTGGTTAATTTAACCACGGAGTTCATGGAGAAAATGCACAAAGATACACGAAGCTTTTATTGCTGAATTATCCAAAACAGATATGAGTAAAATAGAAATATTAGTTATTGGGCGGCACCCGGAAATATTGCAAACTGTAATAAGGTTAGTGAACAATAACCCCGAATGGAATGCCGCAGGCGCCGGTACCGATGAGGAAGCAATTGCTGCGTTTAATGCTAATAATTACAGGTTAGTGCTGTTAGGCGGCGGCATTGAAAAGGATAGCGAGACTAAATTATGCGCGATGTTTAGGGCCCAAAAACCGGATATTATAATTGTGCAACATTATGGCGGCGGGAGCGGATTGTTGGCTGCGGAGATTTACCAGGCTTTGGGTATTTGATGGTGTTCTGAAGGGTGTTCTGAATCAAACATAATAGGTACAGTGTATTGCACCCTTACCGGTTTTCCGAGTTGCGAACCGGGGATAAACCTGCAATCGTCCAGCACCCTGACACATTCATTACTCAATTCAACAGAGGGGGACCTAACGGCCCTGATATTCGTCAGGCAACCATCCTTTCCTACAATAAACGTTATAAATACCTTTCCTTGAACTTTCTCTCTTAAGGCTTTTTTTGGATAGACGATGTTATTATCTAAGTATTTGTAAAACTCGTCCATACCACCTGGGTATTGTGGCTCAATTTCTACCGGCCCATAGCCCACTCTTATAACGGGTTTGGGTTCAGGAATGTTTGGTATGGTATCATCCACGGTTTGCGCTTTTGAACCCATATATATACCACAAGCGATAATAAGCAGAAAATATCTTTTCATTACATGAAGTTAAGTATTTTATGAATAAGTAAATTAGCTAAATATTAGTATCGTTTAAAGCAGTTACCTGTTCAAGTAAAACATTAAACAATAATCGCTGTCTTACTTTCATACCCTCTGGAACTTAAACCATGGCCGAAAAAAAGAAACACGCTGATACTACACCTAACCAACTGACCTATACCGGTAAAGTATGGCAAACCATGGCAATTATTGCCTTGTTTGTTGTGGTGATATTAGTTATCCGCGTTGCCTTTAATGTATTGCTAATGGCGCTGGCCGGGTCACTTATAGCTGTTTATTTTCATGGTTTAGGCGATATTATTCAGCGTAAAACCAGGCTTAACCGCAAGTTAGCAATGATCATATCTATTGCAGGTTCCATTATATTGCTTGGTGTATTGCTTTGGTTTATGGGTACTAAAATACAGGTACAGGTTGCAGAGTTAAGTAATAAGCTACCTGCTACACTTAATACCGCTAAGGCCAAACTTGCCGCCGTCCCTATAGGACAAAAAGTACTTGATTCTTTCTCGGGCGATAATTCGCAAAAGCTATTCACTACCGCTCAAAGTTTTTTCGCCACGGGTTTTGGCGTATTAGGCGATCTGTATATTATTTTATTCCTGGGTATTTTCTTTACCGCCAGTCCGTCGCTTTATAAAGATGGCATGTTGCTGCTGGTGCCCAAAAATAAAAAAATGTTGGGCCAGCATATTATGGATAGGATAAGTCTTTCGCTTAAAGGTTGGCTTAAGGGTATGTTACTATCCATGTTGCTGATAACTATTTTGATAACCATAGGCTTGAGTATTATTGGCGTACCTGTTGCACTGGCGCTGGCATTAATAACCGGCATTTTAGAGCTCGTTCCAAATTTAGGCCCATTAATAGCGATGATTCCAGGCGTATTGCTGGCGCTTACTATAAGTACTAATACAGCAATAATAGTAGCATTGCTATATATTGTATCGCAAACTATAGTGGCTAATATAGTAACCCCGCTAATTCAAAAAAAGATGATCAATCTGCCACCGGCGTTAACACTCATCAGCCAGTTAGTTATGGCCACGGTTTCCGGCGCGTTAGGGATTATCCTGGCTGTTCCCTTGCTGGCTATAATAATTATTTTGGTTGATGAATTGTATGTGAAGAAAATCAACAAAGCGGAGGCCGAGCCTGGTTAAAAACGCAAAAACCCCTCATCACATTGATGAAGGGTTATGCCACCGTATTAAACGGCTTTAAGATTTGGCACCGACCTACTCTCCCACATTTTACTGCAGTACCATCGGCTCTGGCGGGCTTGACTTCTCTGTTCGGAATGGGAAGAGGTAGACACCGCCGATATAGGCACCTGAATATTTTAATGTTTGATTGAGTGATTTAGTGAATGACTGAATGTCTTAGCGCTTGGCTATGAACTATCATCCATGAACTAATGCCCAATAAACAATGACAATAATTGAAAGAAGTAAGTTTAAGAGAAAACAACAATATTTAGTGTTCGGAGTCCAAAGTCTTTAGTTTTTAGTCTTAAGCCATTACTGACTATGGACTATCGACCATCAACTATGGACTCCTTAATTACCTGCTATGAGAAAGCTTCGGGCGATTAGTATTACTTGGCTATGATGTCACCACCTTTATACCTGTAACCTATCAACGTAGTAGTCTGCTACGACCCTCAATGGAAGTCTCATCTTGTGGCTAGTTTCGCACTTAGATGCTTTCAGCGCTTATCTATTCCCAACGTAGCTACTCTGCAATACAGCTGGCGCCATAACAGATTCACCAGAGGTTAGTCCAACCCGGTCCTCTCGTACTAAGGTCAGCCCCACTCAAACTTCCAACGCCCACAACAGATAGGGACCGAACTGTCTCGCGACGTTCTGAACCCAGCTCGCGTGCCACTTTAATGAGCGAACAGCTCAACCCTTGGGACCTTCTCCAGCCCCAGGATGTGACGAGCCGACATCGAGGTGCCAAACCTCCCCGTCGATATGAGCTCTTGGGGGAGATCAGCCTGTTATCCCCAGCGTACCTTTTATCCTTTGAGCGATGGCCCTTCCATGCAGAACCACCGGATCACTATATCCGTCTTTCGACCCTGATCGACTTGTCTGTCTCACAGTCAAGCAAGCTTATGCTATTGCACTCCGCGTACGGTTACCAAGCGTACTGAGCTTACCTTTGAAAGCCTCCGTTACCTTTTTGGAGGCGACCACCCCAGTCAAACTACCCGCCAAACAATGTCCCCCGCTACGCAGGGTTAGACACCAAATACAGAAAGGGTGGTATTTCAACGTTGACTAACCGACTCCTAGCGAAGCCGGATCACAGTCTCCCACCTATCCTACACATCCTGTATCCGATATCAATGTTAAGTTGTAGTGAAGGTGCATGGGGTCTTTCCGTCCCGTTGCGGGTAACCGGCGTCTTCACCGATACCACAATTTCACCGAGCTCATGGCTGAGACAGCGCCCAGATCGTTACACCATTCGTGCAGGTCGGAACTTACCCGACAAGGAATTTCGCTACCTTAGGACCGTTATAGTTACGGCCGCCGTTTACCGGGGCTTCGATTCAATGCTTCGGTTTAACCCTAACATCCCCTCTTAACCTTCCGGCACCGGGCAGGTGTCAGGCCATATACGTCATCTTTCGATTTTGCATAGCCATGTGTTTTTGTTAAACAGTCGCCTGGGCCTTTTCACTGCGGCTTCCATTGCTGAAAGCGCCCCTTCTCCCGAAGTTACAGGGCCATTTTGCCGAGTTCCTTAGCCATGATTCACTCGAGCACCTTAGGATTCTCTCCTCGACTACCTGTGTCGGTTTACGGTACGGGTTTTTATAACCTGAAGCTTAGCGGGTTTTCTTGGAAGTCTGATTACCTGAACTATCCTCTCCCCCGAAGGTTTAAGGTACTATCTGCTTTCAGCATAGTCTGCGTACTTTACTACAGTCTATATACCTACGGCATTTAACGAACTATTCCGTCAGTTCGCGTCAGTTTCACTACTCCGTCACCGCATCGCAGTTATAAAAAGTACAGGATTATTAACCTGTTATCCATCGGCTACGCCCTTCGGCTTCACCTTAGGCCCCGACTAACCCTGATCCGATTAGCGTTGATCAGGAAACCTTAGTCTTTCGGTGGGCGGGTTTCTCTCCCGCCTTATCGTTACTTATGCCTACATTTGCTTTTCTATTCCCTCCACAGTCAGTTACCTTCCTGCTTCGCCGGTAGATAGAATGCTCCCCTACCACTCACGTATCTTTCAACGTAAATCCATAGCTTCGGTATACCGCTTAATGCCCGTTTATTATCCATGCCCGATCGCTCGACTAGTGAGCTGTTACGCACTCTTTAAATGAATGGCTGCTTCCAAGCCAACATCCTAGCTGTCTGTGCAATCGGACCTCGTTAGTTCAACTTAGCGGTAATTTGGGGACCTTAGCTGATGGTCTGGGTTCTTTCCCTCTCGGCCATGGACCTTAGCACCCATAGCCTCACTCCAGCGTATATTATAAAGCATTCGGAGTTTATCTGGATTTGGTAGGATTTGACTCCCCCGCACCCAATTAGTAGCTCTACCTCTTTATAACTCAACCGCCAGGCTGTTCCTAAAAACATTTCGGGGAGTACGAGCTATTTCCCAGTTTGATTAGCCTTTCACCCCTACCCACAGATCATCCGGAAACTTTTCAACGTTTATCGGTTCGGTCCTCCAGTACCTGTTACGGCACCTTCAACCTGTCCATGGGTAGATCACAAGGTTTCGCGTCTACCTCCACTGACTATACGCCCTTTTCAGACTCGCTTTCGCTTCGGCTGCGTGTCTTAAACACTTAACCTTGCCAGTGAAGAGTAACTCGTAGGCTCATTATGCAAAAGGCACGCCGTCACGGAACAAGTCCGCTCCGACCGCTTGTAAGTACACGGTTTCAGGTTCTATTTCACTCCCCTGTTCGGGGTTCTTTTCACCTTTCCCTCACGGTACTGGTTCACTATCGGTCTCTCAGGAGTATTTAGCCTTACCAGATGGTGCTGGCAGATTCCCACAAGGCGTCTCCGACCTCGCGGTACTCAGGATACCACTATCCTATTATCCATTACCCGTACGCAGCTCTCATGCTCTATGGCCGGGTTTCCCACCCCGTTCCGGTTTTGTTTAATATTCATATTGTGGTCCTACAACCCCTGCTATGCCGTAACATAACAGGTTTGGGCTTCTTCCATTTCGCTCGCCACTACTCTGGAAATCATTATTATTTTCTCTTCCTCTGCTTACTTAGATGTTTCAGTTCAGCAGGTTCGCGCATTTATGCAACTATTCTTCAAATAGTTAGGTTTCCCCATTCAGAAATCTACGGATCAATTCATATTTGCTGATCCCCGTAGCTTATCGCAGCTTATCACGTCTTTCTTCGCCTCTGAGAGCCAAGGCATCCCCCGTGTACCCTTTCTTACTTTCTTCTACTATATCGCCTTTTGCTCGATATGTATGCTTTTTGATTCTTGCCGCATCTTTAGATTCAAGAGCCGAGAGCCAGGAGCCAAGATTCTATCCCCACGATTTGCATCCTGGTTCTTGATTCTTGTATCTTGATTCTTACTTTTCAAATCTTCCGAGTCACGACAGTCCTCTATACTGTTGTCTTCTCTTTTATTTTACTTCTTCCAATATGTCAAAGAACGCTTCGGCCGCCGTAGCTTTAGCGAAGGAGGCTTACCTCTTTCGTTGTTGCTTACTTTTGGCCTTTCTGCCCTCCTTCGCTCTTGCGAGCTTCGGCGGGTAAAAGTGGAGAATAACGGATTCGAACCGTTGACCCCCTGCGTGCAAGGCAGGTGCTCTAGCCAGCTGAGCTAATCCCCCAATTGATTAATGTGTGAATTACTGAATGTTTTAATGAGTGATTGCTTTTCTTTTCATTCGCTCATTTACTCATTCCTTCATTCGCTCATTGCCGTAGTCCCGAGCAGATTTGAACTGCTGACCCCTACATTATCAGTGTAGTGCTCTAACCAAACTGAGCTACAGGACTTTTTGATTTCGGATTTCGGATGTACGATTTCGGATTTAGTTAATCGTAATTCGTAAATCGTAAATCGTAATTTCTTACAATCTCGTCTCCCAGATGTTAGCGCCACACTGATGGCTTCATCTTTTGGGTTTTCCTTTTGTTTTTTTTAGTTATTGAATGAGTGAATGAGCGATTTAGTGAATGTTTTACCATTCAACTAATCTCTAATCTCTAATCACCAATCTCTAACTTTAAGAAATAATCATGTAGTTTGCAGTTTTGTTTAATGTTGGAATTAGTGATTGTGTGATTTAGTGAATGTTTAAAGCATTGCTGCTTCTCCTAATCCCTAATTAACTAATCTCTAATCACTGAAGTAAAGGTTGGTATTGCTCCAGAAAGGAGGTATTCCAGCCACACCTTCCGGTACGGCTACCTTGTTACGACTTAGCCCCAGTTACCGACTTTACCCTAGGACGCTCCTTGCGGTTACGCACTTCAGGCACTTCCAGCTTCCATGGCTTGACGGGCGGTGTGTACAAGGCCCGGGAACGTATTCACCGCGTCATTGCTGATACGCGATTACTAGCGAATCCAACTTCACGGGGTCGAGTTGCAGACCCCGATCCGAACTGTGAACAGCTTTATGAGATTGGCATCCTGTTGCCAGGTAGCTGCCCTCTGTACTGCCCATTGTAGCACGTGTGTAGCCCCGGACGTAAGGGCCATGATGACTTGACGTCGTCCCCTCCTTCCTCTCTATTTGCATAGGCAGTCTGTTTAGAGTCCCCACCTTAACGTGCTGGCAACTAAACATAGGGGTTGCGCTCGTTGCGGGACTTAACCCAACACCTCACGGCACGAGCTGACGACAGCCATGCAGCACCTAGTTTCGTGTCCCGAAGGACTGATCCGTCTCTGGATCATTCACTAACTTTCAAGCCCGGGTAAGGTTCCTCGCGTATCATCGAATTAAACCACATGCTCCTCCGCTTGTGCGGGCCCCCGTCAATTCCTTTGAGTTTCACCCTTGCGGGCGTACTCCCCAGGTGGAATACTTAACGCTTTCGCTTAGACGCTGACCGTATATCGCCAACATCGAGTATTCATCGTTTAGGGCGTGGACTACCAGGGTATCTAATCCTGTTTGATCCCCACGCTTTCGTGCCTCAGTGTCAATAAAACCATAGTAAGCTGCCTTCGCAATTGGTGTTCTGTGACATATCTATGCATTTCACCGCTACTTGTCACATTCCGCCTACCTCTAGTTCATTCAAGCTCTTCAGTATCAAAGGCACTGCGATAGTTAAGCTACCGTCTTTCACCCCTGACTTAAAAAGCCACCTACGCACCCTTTAAACCCAATAAATCCGGATAACGCTTGGATCCTCCGTATTACCGCGGCTGCTGGCACGGAGTTAGCCGATCCTTATTCTCAGAGTACATTCAGCTCACTACACGTAGTGAGGTTTATTCCCCTGCAAAAGCAGTTTACAACCCATAGGGCCGTCTTCCTGCACGCGGCATGGCTGGTTCAGGCTTCCGCCCATTGACCAATATTCCTTACTGCTGCCTCCCGTAGGAGTCTGGTCCGTGTCTCAGTACCAGTGTGGGGGGTCATCCTCTCAGATCCCCTAAACATCGTAGCCTTGGTAAGCCTTTACCTTACCAACTAGCTAATGTTCCGCATGCCCATCTTCGTCCTATAAATATTTGATTATTCCATGATGCCATGGTATAGTGTTATGCGGTCTTAATCTCTCTTTCGAGAGGCTATCCCCCTGACGAAGGTAGGTTACATACGTGTTACGCACCCGTGCGCCACTCTCATGAAGAGCAAGCTCCTCAATCCCGTCCGACTTGCATGTATTAGGCCTGCCGCTAGCGTTCATCCTGAGCCAGGATCAAACTCTCCATTGTAAAATGTTTTGTTTGACTTCCCGACCCTATTATTAATTAATAGAATCTGTTAATCTGTATTATATATCTTTATACAATACCTCCCTAACTTCTTCTCTCAAACAAACCTTCTCTTTCCGTTTGCAGTTTGCTTTCCCCAGTTTGCAGTTCCTTTGTTATCGCTAACATCTTCTCTGCTCTCCGTTTCCTGCTTACTGCCCACTTCCTTAAAAGGCCCGCTCGCTACATGATTTTCTATTTCTTAAAAGAACTTATGTTGCTCTCTGTCGCAGAGAACTTTTTTTTAAAATCCCTCAGGATTCTATTTTTTTAACCTTTTGCCTCGTTACCGAAGCGGCTGCAAAGATGCGATTAAATTTGATACGTGTCAAGTGTTATTTTCACTTATTTTTATATTTAATTTTTAGTCGCAAATTTCAAAAAACAACCGCCTATTCTGGTTAAGCGGGTTGCAAATGTACACAGAAAATGGACTACAGGCAAGAGAAATTTTCAAAAAAAATAAAGCAGGTTATAACTGGTTGATAATTAGCTTAAATATTGGCCAAATTGGTTATTTACCGCAAAAATAAACAGGGCCAAATTGAATTTGTATCTTTGAAATACATGAACAATCACCCGTTTCCGGATAATTTTCTGACTTTATTAAGTGCCGAGCCCGGTTTTGACATTACCAATTTTACTAACGCGCACCAGTTTATTGAGCCGCCTACCTCCATAAGAGCCAATATTTTTAAGCCGGCTGCCCTAAAAGTAGATTCGCAGGTGCCCTGGTGCGCAGAAGGCCATTACCTTAATATACGCCCGTCATTTACCTTCGATCCGCTTTTTCATGCCGGGTGCTATTATGTACAGGAGGCATCCTCCATGTTTATCGCTACTATAATTAATTATATAAAGGATAAAGAGTCGCCCGTAAAGATACTTGACCTATGCGCCGCGCCGGGTGGCAAAAGCACTTTGCTTAATTCGGCAATGGGTAACGACGACTTGCTGGTGGCTAATGAAATTATAAAAACACGGGTGCCTGTATTAACTGATAACCTAACCAGGTGGGGCACATCTAATACTATAGTAACCAACAACGACCCAAAAGACTTTAGCCGCCTGAAAGGCTTTTTTGATATTATATTAGTAGATGCACCTTGTTCGGGCTCGGGGATGTTTAGAAAAGACCCTGCGGCCATGAACGAATGGTCTGAAGCTAATGTAAATTTATGCCACCAGCGGCAGGAGCGGATACTGGCCGATGTTTACCCGGCATTAAAAGAGGGCGGATACCTTATATATAGTACCTGCTCCTATTCGCACCAGGAAAATGAAGATATACTGGATTGGCTTTGCCGCGAATTTGAATTTGAAAGCGTTGCTATACCTATTAATAAGGAGTGGGGTATTGTTGAAACCGAATCGGCCGAACAAAAAGCGCATGGCTACCGCTTTTACCCGGGCAGTGTAAAAGGCGAGGGATTATTTGCGGCTTGTTTGAGAAAAGCGGGCCAGACGGATGAACCCCCATCCTTTAAAACTCTGGGGCATCAAAAACTGGCCTTAAAAGAAATAGAATTGATCAAAAGGTATATTAACAATGCCGATGACCATTATTATTTCAAAGTTAATGACGACTGGCTGGCCATAGGCCGACAGCATAAAGAAAGCGTGGATACTTTGCAAAGGCATTTATATCTAAAAAAATCAGGCATCAGGGTGGGTAAGCTAATGGGCAATGACCTGGTACCCGATCATGAATTGGCGTTAAGCCTTATTATTAATAAGGATGCCGTATTACAGACCCCGCTTAACAAAGAACAGGCTATACAATATATGCGCCGCGACAGTATCGACCTATTTACAACTGATAAGGGATGGAGCTTAATGACGTTTGAAGGCCACCCGCTTGGCTGGGCTAAATTACTGCCCAACCGCATCAATAATTATTATCCGAAGGAGCTGAGGATATTGGCCCCCCAGCCCCCTAAAGGGGGAGCCTAACCGGGTAAAAGCAAAACGTCCTGTCGATGTAACGTTTACGGCGCAGTTTCCCTGGTTAGGTTCAAAAGCTTTTCTTCATTAAGTATAGAAATGCTTTTATCTGTTATGGAGATTATTTTATCATCGGTCAGTTCATTTATCACCCTAAACAATGATTCGTATGCAGCACCGGTAAAAGAAGCGAGGTCCTGCCGGGATAGTTTAATATTAATACTCCCGTTTTCATTTATGCCGAATTGATCTTTAAGCGTAATAAATGCCTGGGCCACCCGCCCTTTAACCGGCATGTGTGCCAGGTTACGCATCCGCTGTTCAGACTCTTTTAACTCATCGGTTAAAAACATAATAAGGTTATACGCGAGCGGGGTATTTACATTTAAGGTTGATTTAAAAAAATCCATAGCTACATAACAAACTATCCCGGCTTCAACGGCTGTTGCAGATACCGGGTAGTAATTATCGCTGCCCAAACCCATGTGGCCTAAAATATCGCCCCGCTTGGCAAATCGCAATATCAGCTCTTTTTCGTCATCCCATTTTTTATGCACTTTTACACTGGCGGTATAAACAAAGTAAATACCCGTTACAGGATCGCCTTCTTTAAATAATAGCTGCCCTTTTTTTACTTCATAGCTTTTTTTATGTACCCCAATAGCGGGCAGCCAATCATTTAAACAAAATCTGCACAAAAAGCAGCTTTTAAGATCACAAGTTTTATCAGATTTATCTACAGGCATAATATTACTCAATACAGATTAACGGATGCAAATTTAAGCTTTTTATATTAAACTTATTACTTGTGCAATATTTATCATAACTTTGCAGCTATTAATAATTTACTATTGCCGCCTGATAATGAAAAAAACGATTACCAACAACGGAATCCCGGTTTCGCCCTTGTTAAATGAATTAGAAAATAAAACCAGCACAAATAAAGCCTCTTTTATATTAAAAACAAGGCTGATATATATTTCGGCACTATCCATAATTGTTGCGGTAGCCATCAGTATAATAGCCCGGCTATTGATCTACCTTATTAACCTGATCACTAATATTTCTTTTTACGGGCTGTTTGATTTTAGTTTTCATAGCCCGGCAAATAATCATTTAGGTGCCTGGGTAATTATAATGCCCGCAATAGGCGGCGTATTGGTTGGGTTAATGGCCTTATATGGCTCAAAAGCGATACGCGGCCACGGGATACCTGAGGCAATGGAACAAATTTTAGTTAACCAAAGCAAAATAAAACCGGTAATTGCTTTTTTAAAACCCATATCGTCTGCTATCGCTATTGGAACGGGCGGCCCATTTGGCGCCGAAGGCCCAATAATTGCTACCGGGGGTGCCCTGGGCTCAACATTAGGGCAATTGTTTAAAATCACTTCAAACGAGCGTAAGATCATATTGGCAGCCGGTGCTACAGCAGGTATGACCGCCATATTTGGCACACCTATAGCTGCCATTTTCTTAGCTATCGAGTTGTTATTATTTGAATTTTCGCCCGCTGCCATCCTCCCGGTGGCGTTGGCATGTATTACAGGTGCGGCTGGCCATCATTTATTGTTTGATGCCGGGCCGGTTTTTCCGATGCCTGATATGCTTATACCCTCAAATGTTGCTTTAGCTATTTATAGCAGCATAGGTTTGGTTATCGGCTTTTTATCAATGGGCCTTACCAAAGCTGTTTATCTTATTGAAGATGCATTTGAAAAACTGCCCATACACTGGATGTGGTGGCCCGCTTTGGGTGGTTTATTTGTTGGGCTTGTTGGTTATTTTTATCCGCATACATTAGGCGTTGGCTATGATAATATTACGCATGTTTTATCGGGCACCGTTCCTTTAACATTGCTGTTAAGCCTATTCTTTTTCAAGTTCCTTTCGTGGGCCGTAGCGCTGGGGAGCGGAACATCTGGCGGGACACTTGCCCCTTTACTAACTATTGGCGGCGCGGGCGGCGCGGCCCTGGGCAGCATGATCTTGTATTTTTTTCCAAACTCGGGCGTAAATATACCCATGGCCGCGTTAATAGGCATGTCGTCTATGTTTGCAGGCGCTTCAAGGGCGTATTTAACCAGTATAACCTTTGCGTTAGAAGCAACCATGCAATCACATGCCTTACTACCGCTATTAGGCGCATGTACCTCGTCATACCTGGTTTCGTTCTTTTTAATGGAGAACACAATCATGACCGAAAAAATAGCCCGGCGAGGCATAGCCACTCCCGACTCCTATAAAGCAGACCCGTTAGATAAAATGGCAGTATCGGAAGTTTTAATTGAAGATGGGGTTATACTTAATGCTGCCAACACTATAAAAGAGGTAAGAGATTTGTTATCTATTAAACCTACGCCTGCTAATTACTTTATAGCCGTTAATAAAACAGGCTCGTATCAGGGTATTGTAGAATTAGCTAACATTTACAACCCTGCTATCGACCCCGAATCAACATTGGGCAATATAGTTGAACTTACTTCTTTTTATATAAAAGATACTGATACGTTAAGAAAAGCAGCAAAATCAATGGCCGAAAATAATATTGAAGCAATACCCGTAATTTCTTCAAAACAAAACAAGGTTATTGGTGTTTTAGGTTTTAAAGACGTTTTAGCGGGTTATAAGCACAGCATTGAAGAAAACGAAAGCGCCCATACACAAATATCATTAAAGCGCCGGCGCATTAAAATGCTGATAAAAAGCAAACGGGGAAGCAATTGATCTGCCATAGATTTACCGTTAAACCGAAAGTGCTTGTTTTATGACGCTACTATACGTAATTTTATCAATTACAAGTACGGGCGCTACGGTGCAAACCAATGGATAACAACAATAAGAAGATCATCATATTTGATGATGACGAGGACATCCTTTCTATCTGTAATTATATATTAACAGAACAGGGTTGGATGGTACACACCTTTACCGATTGTAACAGCATAGCCGAAAAGGTTTCGGATATAATGCCCGATGTTATTTTAATGGATAACTGGATACCTGATGCAGGCGGCATTATTGCAACCCAGACCCTAAAAAAATCCACTACGTTAAAAAATATCCCCGTAATTTATTTTTCGGCGAACAGCGATATTCAATTGCTGGCAAACCATGCAGGCGCCGAAACCTATTTAGCCAAGCCCTTTAACCTTGATGAACTGGAACGTGTAATTAACACAGTGCTTTAATCACTCATTATATAAGGAGCTAAAAGCCGAATGCACAAAGCTTAAAGCTAATTATCAATAATTTATAGCCGGTTTGTGCGGAATTGTTTAATATACTTAATACATTAAAACCCTCATAAAAAAACTCACCCGGATGCCGGGTGAGTTTTTTTATACTATCATATCTTTAATTAATGACTATTGAGGCGGGCCGCCCATTCCGCCGCCACCACCGCCGCCAAAGCCGCCGCGACCGCCGCCACCACCACCAGGGCCACGATCACCACCACGCCTGTCTTGATTTTGGGTTGGCGCTTTGCCTGCAAATTTTTGTAGCCTTAACGTGAAGGTTGCCAGGTAATAGCGGCCAAGCCTGTTTATGTTACTTTGAGTAACAATACTTCCGTTAGTGGTAGTTGAGAACCCTGAATTTTCATTAAACGCATCATATACAGAAAAACGAATAGTTGCCCTGTTCTGTTTCAGAAAACGGCGTTCCAAATAAAGGTTCAATACATTTGGATTGGTAACTTTTACTGAAGACGCATAACCATAATTTAATTGTTTGGTATAATCATAGCTAAATGTCCAGTCTTTTAAAATATATTGTTTACCGTTTAACCCTAAAAGCAAGGTCCTTATATCGGTATTTGAATTATACAGCGGGCTAACTACCGAGTTATCCGTTTTAGCAATAGCATAGCTTGCAGATGCCTGTGCATCTATAACATCGGTTATATCAACCCTAAAGCGCATATCGGGCGTAACGGTTAGCGTTTTAGCAATATTTCTTACTGCTGCGCTTTGTGTATTGGTACTATCAATACTGCTGGAGTAACCAATGTTGTTTGTGTAATTAAAAGTACCTCTAAATGTAAGTGTGTACCGCCTTTCTTCCCATGGTTTTGAAAACACTATTTGCCCTTGCGCCTGGTAATAACCGTCAGTATTTAAATATTGGGTCAGGTTGGTGTTTTGCAAGCGGGCCAGTTCGGGGTGTGCCGATAATGCAGCAGCGGTAAATTTAGCAGGGTAGGTAATTGTATTGGCTACAACTTCGTTATCGGTTTGCGTATATGAACCATTGAGGAAAAATATGTTCCCACTGGCAATGCCAAAATTATTGTATCGTACCTGCAGGTTATTTGAAAACTGCGGCTTTAATCCCGGGTTACCCTCTACAGGATATAACGCGTTCGTAAAGTCAATTACGGGTTGCAACTGGCTAAAGGTAGGTTGACTGCTTGCTCCATTGTAATTGATGCTTAAAGTTTGGCTACGCGAAAAGTTATAAATATAACGCGCGTTAGGCACCACATTAAACTGATCAACATGGGTAGCCAACCCCGTGGTAAGCGACTGGCCGTCTAAAACACCTGGTTGTACACCAACACCAATGGTATAGTTGTATTTTTTCTCAACTACACGGTAGTTTAAACCAAACTTGTTGGTAATAAAAGTGTATTTGAAATTATTACTTAAAAGCGGATAATTATTAAATGTATGGGCTGATGATAAGGTATCTGTTTCCTTATCATTTGCGGTATATTGATAACTATATGTATAATTAAATTCAAGGTAAGATACACTACCCAAATGTTGCAGGTATGAAAGGTTAGCACCCAAACTGGTGGTCGTATTGTTTGTATTTTGCACCTGGTAGGCCGGGGCAGTTGGCGTGCCTTGCGTGTAATTATATATAGGGTTATCATACGATACGCCCTGTGAGGTAGTAGCAGTTAAATTAAGGCTAATGTTATTGCGGTTATGGAACCGGTGATTAAATAATGTAGTTATACCAAAAGTTGGCGTTTGTGAATTAGCGATAGAATTTGATGTATAAGCTGAATATAACCCACGGGCTAGTGACGAAGCCGAAACTACTTCATAGTCTGTAGTATTAGTGCTTGCGTATGAATAGGTGGGCGTTACCTTTAAATAATTAAGTGTATCCGGTTTCCATTCAACATTAAATGTAAACCTGTGATTGATGGGGTTATCATGTTCCTGGCTAACATCGTTACTTGTACTTGGGTCTTTCAGGTTGTTGGTTT
>JABDBT010000024.1 GCA_013288465.1 Bacteroidota bacterium
CCTATGCCTACTATCTAAAAGAAAAAGACTTCAGTTTTGAAAGATTAAAAACTATAGTTCACTTTTATAATACAGGTGTATTTGACGTTAAAAAAAATTAACATTGGTAGAATATTTAAAAGTTTATTGAATATTTTAGAAGTGGCTATTAACGATAATTTTTGCTTTTTCTTCAATAATTTGCACATTATTAATGTTTTAAACACCAGCCACATAGCGCTATAATATTTCCCAGTGGAAATTGTCGAAAACTCGGAACAAATGTGCCATAAGATTTGAGGAAAATGAAATTTTGAACCTGAGGTTGTGAAATTTTTCGATAGTTTTATCTATCATTGACAAAATGATCATTCATGAAGATTTTTTCCCAGTTAAAGAAAAATTTAAAAAACGACTTTTCAAACTTAACACCTGTTAAAGTTGCTTTACTGGGCGATACTGCCACGCAATTTTTAAACCAGGCGTTACGGGGTACGGGATTCGATCATGGTTTTGACCTGCAAATTTGGGAGGCCGATTTCAATCAAATTGAACGACAAATATTTGACCCCACATCAGAGTTATATGAATTTGGCCCCGAACTGATCATTTTGTTTCGGTCGTCACATAAATTAGTAAACAAATACAGTAAACTAAAACCGGAACTTTACAGCAGTTTTGCAGAAAGTCAGCTCGAGCAAATTGATAGCCTAAGTGCTGCAATAAATAGTCGCTTACGTGCAAAAATTATTTACTATAACTACCCGGAAATAGATGATGCCGTATTTGGAAGCTATGCTAACAAGGTTGAACAATCGTTTCTGTTTCAGCTGCGCAAGCTAAATTATGAGTTAATGGTTTATGCCGCTAAAACATCTAATTTTTATATCAGCGATATTTCAAGCATACAAAACCAGGTAGGTAAACAAATCATGTTCCAGCCATCGGTTTATATTAATACCGAAATGGTTTTAAGCATTGATGTTTTGCCGCTGGTGGCAGCGCGCACGGTTGATCTGATCGGATCAATGTATGGTAAGTTTAAAAAATGCCTCATTATTGACCTTGACAACACGATGTGGGGAGGCATAATTGGCGATGACGGATTGGAGAATATCCAAATAGGAAGTTTAGGCATTGGAAAAGCATTTACCGAATTTCAGTATTGGGTAAAAAAGCTTAAAAACCGGGGTATCATCATTGCAATTTGCAGTAAAAATACGGAAGCTATAGCCAAAGAGCCTTTTGAAAAACATCAGGACATGGTATTGCACCTGGATGATATCGCTGTGTTTATGGCCAACTGGGACAACAAGGCCGATAATATTAAACAAATACAGGCAATTTTAAATATCGGGTTCGATTCAATTGTGTTTTTAGATGATAACCCATTTGAAAGAAATATGGTACGGGAAAATATACCCGCTATAACCGTTCCCGAATTACCCGAGGACCCTGCCGACTACCTGGAATATTTATATACTTTAAATTTATTTGAAACCGTTTCGTTTTCGGGCGAAGATGCCGGGCGGACAAAGCAATACCAGGTAGAAGCAAAACGCGCTGTTTTACAAACAGCATACACCAACGAAGATGACTTTTTAAAAAGTTTGAATATGCTGTCGCTGGTTGAGCCTTTTAATAAGTTTAATACCCCCAGGGTTGCCCAGCTTTCGCAACGGTCAAACCAGTTTAACTTACGCACGGTAAGATATACAGAACAGGATATCGAATACCTTAGCCGCCAGGACGATACTTTTACCTATACTTTTACTTTAGAAGACAAGTTTGGCGATAACGGGTTGATTAGCGTAGTTATTTTGAAAAAGGAAGGTATTGATACCCTGTTTATTGATACCTGGCTCATGAGTTGCAGGGTACTAAAAAGAGGTATGGAAAATTTTATATTAAATACTATTGCCAATTTTGCAAAACAAAATGGCTATAGCTATTTAAAAGGAGAATATATTGCGACAGCAAAAAACGAAATGGTGAAAGACCATTATAAAAATCTTGGTTTTGCAGAAGCGCAAAACTATTGGATACTGGACGTTATAAATTATGAGCATAAACCAGGCTTCATCAATAAAAAAATAAATTAAAAAATGGAAAGAGGCGAGATCTTAAAAAAAGTGAATGATGTTTTTATAGATGTATTGGATAATGACACTATTGTTTTAACCGATGAAACCACCGCTGATGATGTGGAAGAATGGGACTCGCTTAACCACATTCAACTGGTAGTGGCTATTGAAAGGCAATTTAAGATCAGGTTTACCTCGCGCGAGATACAAAGCTGGAACAATGTTGGTGAAATGCTGGATTGTATTATTGCCAAAGGTTGAGGAGTTGCTTATCAATATCTTCGTTACTCATCTTTGTCTTGATCTTACCTCGTAATGATGATAAATTTGCAGGTTTCTTTAATATTTTAATAATATTAAGGTCTTCCAGGGCTTTCAGTAGCTTATAAGCTTTTGGATTGGTCAGCTCTATTACAAGGGTTTTCATTGTTTTTTATCTATTAACGAATATACAAATTTAAAAAACTATCCTCAAACCATGTATTTGCCAAATTTGGCTAAAGCCACTACTTATTTATAGCCTTCTTATTTTCAACTTTATCCTTAATGATTAGAATAAAACCTCATATTTTAGTAAATCTCAATAGCTTTTTATGAAAAAGACTTTGTTATTTCTTCTTTTGTTTTCTCCATGCTGTTTAAAGGCACAAAACGCTCATCTTCTTGATACAATAATATCTCAAAGCTTTCGAATTAGGGTTGAATTAAAAGACAGTTTAGGAAGATATAGAGAAAATTGGGGAATGGGGCTGTTATTAAATAATAAATATTTAGCCACATGTTATCATGTTATTTATGGAGCTGATTCTCATTATAAAGTTCAAAAAATACAATTATATTATAGTAAAGGTGACGGCAACGAAAACCCCATATACGATTCAATAGAACTAACTCCAAATTTTCAGATTACTAAGAATCAGTATGATTTTTCGAAACATGTATATAATAAGGATGATTGGACAACTGATATTATTGTTTTAAAACTTCAAAAACCATTAAATAAAGGACATTTCAAAATTTTGAATCATAAACCAGATCGAGGTGATAAAACTTATTGTGTAGGAAATTATATAGATACAATTGACAACATGCCCCAGATGTTTTTACGAGAAGAGCGTTCTTACTATTTCACGGTTTACACTCAACCTGAGCCTTATTCCCAAGAAGTATTTGTTGCTTGTATTGGAAATATAAAAGAAGGATTCTCGGGAGGTCCATTATATAATGTTTATGGTGAAGTAATTGGATTAATTACTTCAGGTTGGAAAGAAATCCCTTCTCGTAAATTAGGTTTAATAAAGGATGTCGATTATGATAAGGTTGTTGACGAATATAAAAACGGAAAAAGAATTTTTTCAGCATTAAATATTTTTTTTGTTATGGGTAAATATTTAAAGGGATATGTAGAATAATACCCGCCATTAGCGATATTCCAATACCCACCTCAATTATATCCATATCAGATTTGCAACCCGCAGGCTAAATAAACTTAACCAAATACAACCACTATAACATCTGCAATTTCACCTACTTCAACTTCAAACCTTTTCAACAAATCCAACCAATCCCAAAAATTTTCCTACTTTTGTATCCCGTACACAAACAATTAGTATCGGCCTAAAAACCGCTGCTAAATTCAACAAAATCATGACCAAATACATATTTGTTACGGGCGGTGTTACCTCGTCGTTAGGCAAGGGCATTATATCAGCTTCATTAGCCAAGCTATTGCAGGCACGCGGTTACAGTGTAACCATCCAAAAATTTGATCCTTATATTAATATCGATCCCGGAACATTAAACCCGTACGAACATGGCGAATGTTATGTTACCGAAGACGGCGCCGAAACCGACCTCGACCTGGGCCATTACGAGCGTTTTTTAAACACGCCAACTTCAAAAGCCAATAACATTACCACCGGCCGCATTTACCAAAATGTGATCAATAAAGAACGCGAAGGCGCTTTTTTGGGTAAAACCGTGCAGGTTGTTCCGCATATTACAGATGAGATAAAAAGGAATATCCGCATATTGGGCGAAAACGGGCAATATGATATTGTAATAACCGAATTGGGCGGCACTGTAGGCGATATCGAATCATTACCTTATATTGAAGCGGTTAGGCAATTCAGGTGGGAGGTAGGCTCGGGCAACTCATTAGTTATACATTTAACGCTGATCCCTTTTTTAGCTGCCGCCGGCGAATTAAAAACCAAACCCACCCAGCACTCGGTAAAGATGTTATTGGAGTATGGCATACAGCCGGATATACTGGTTTGCCGTACCGAACATCACCTTAACCAGGACATCCGTAAAAAAATCGCTTTATTTTGTAACGTAGGGGTAGGCGCCGTTGTCGAATCAATAGACGCGTCAACCATATATGATGTGCCTTTGCTAATGTTAAAAGAGCACCTGGATAAAACGGTATTAGCCAAATTAAAACTGCCGCATAAAAATGAGCCTAACCTGGATAGCTGGAAGGACTTTTTAGGCCGTTTAAAAAACCCTACGTCAGATGTGCGCATTGGCCTGGTAGGTAAATACGTTGAACTGCCTGATGCTTATAAATCGATCATCGAATCATTTATACACGCGGGCGCCAAAAACGAATGTAAGGTAAGGGTTGAATATATCCCGTCAGAAAAATTAACCCCCGGCAACGCTGTCGAAAGGCTACAGGGCCTGCATGGCGTTTTAGTTGCGCCGGGCTTTGGCGAGCGTGGTTTTGAAGGCAAGATAGAGGCTATACGTTATGTACGCGAAAATAATATACCGTTCTTTGGTATTTGTTTGGGTATGCAATGTGCTGTGGTTGAGTTTGGCCGTAATGTTTTGGGGCTTACAGATGCCAGCAGCACCGAAATGAACCCGGATACACCTAACCCGGTTATAGCGATGATGGAGGAGCAGAAAAAGATTGTTAATAAAGGCGGCACCATGCGTTTGGGCGCTTATGCCTGCGAGATAAAAAAGGGAAGCAAGGCAGCCCAAATATACGGTAAAACCAGTATCAGCGAACGCCACAGGCACCGTTATGAATTTAATAACGCGTACCTAAAAGACTACGAAAAAGCCGGTTTAATACCCTCTGGCTTTAACCCCGAGAATAATTTAGTGGAGATTGTTGAATTAAAAAATCACCCGTTTTTTGTGGGCGCGCAGTTCCACCCCGAATTAAAATCAACAGTTGCTAATCCGCATCCACTTTTTATTAACTTTGTCGCCGCTTCGCTGGCTTATGCCCGCAAGAAATAGAATAATATAGTACGATACATACATAATGGATAAAAATACGTTTACAGGAATGTTCCTGATCATGCTCATCATAGCCGGCTCGGTTTATTTTTTAAAGCCGTCGCCAGCTGAGCTGCAAAAAGAGAGGTTAGTACAACATAACGACTCATTAAAAAAAGCAGGCATAACCCCCGTTGCTGCTACTGCTAAAGCAGATACTTCTAAAATAGCTAAAACTGTTGTTGATACAGCCGCCTTAAAAAGCCCGTTTGGCGCTTCATTAAATGGCAGCGAAAAACTGATTACGCTGGAGAATAAAGATATCCGCGTTAAATTAAGCACCAAAGGAGGCCGCATTTGCTCGGTTGAATTAAAGGACTATAAAACTTTTGATAAAAAGCCGCTGATATTATTTGATGGCGAACAAAACAAGTTTGGATTTAGCTTTGCCGCAGGCGTTGCCAATGTAAATACTAACGACAGGTATTTTACACCAAGCGCTACAGGTTTACAGGTTACCGGGGCCGATTCGGCCTCAATTACCATGCGTTTAAGTTACAATGCCACACAGTATATTGATTATGTATATACGTTAAAAGGCGATGGCTACAAAGTTGGTTTAACCATTAAGCCAATGGGGCTTGATAATGTAATTGCTAATAGCAGCAGCATTAACCTTGATTGGGAAACAAGCTTACGCAGACTTGAAAAAAGCGCCTCGCTCGATCACCAGTATTCATACATTGGATATTTTGACAATGAAAGCAAGTATGACTATTTTGGCGATACAAAGGATGATCAGAAGGATATTAAGGACAAAAAAGTTCAATGGCTAACGTTTAAACAGCATTTCTTTTCAAGTGTGCTGCTTTCAAAAGATGGCTTTTCTAAATCAAGCTTTGCAGTAAGTACTGATACTGCAGATCATGCTGACATTAAACAGCTTAAAGCTAACCTGGTATTAGCGCGTAGCGCAGATGGAACATTCCCGCTTGACTTTTATTTTAGCCCCAATCGGTTTAAAATATTAGAGGCGCAGGGCCATAGCCTTGAGAAACAGATCTATTTTGGTTGGGGCCCGTTAAAATACATTAATCGTTGGGCGGTATGGCCGGTATTTGTGGTGTTGACCCAAACTAACTGGAACTATGGTATAATTATATTGTTATTAACCATCATCCTTAAATTGGTATTATCGCCGCTTACCTACAAGTCATATCTATCAATGGCCAAAATGCGGGTTTTAAAGCCCGAGATGGACGAAATTAAGGCAAAAGTAGGTGAGGATAATCCAACTTTATTGCAGCAGGAATATCTCAAGCTCTATAAAAAAGCCGGGGTTAATCCTTTAGGTGGGTGCTTGCCTTTATTGATACAAATGCCTATTGTTATCGCGTTCTTCCGCTTTTTCCCGGGCTTATTTGAGCTGCGCGGGCAAAGCTTTTTGTGGATGCATGATTTATCAACTTATGATTCATTTATAAACTTTGGTTTTAGCATTCCTTTTATTGGCGACCACTTAAGTTTAATGTGCGTATTGATGACTATTTCTACGCTGATATACACCTACTTTAATAACCAGATATCAGGCGTAAGCGGGCAAATGAAATACATAGGGTACATTACACCTGTTATTTTCCTGGGTGCTTTGAACGGTTACCCGGCAGGTTTAAATTATTATTACTTTTTGGCTAACATGTTAACTTTTGCGCAGCAATATATTATCCGCCTGATGGTTGATGATAAAAAAATTCACGCGCAGATACAGGAAAATAAAAAGAAACCCGAGGACAAAAAGAAAAAATCAGGCTTCGCCGCTAAAATGGAAGAGATGATGCGTAATCAACAGCAAATACAGGCGAAGAAGAAGTGAGGTTAGTGATTAGACATTAGTTGATTGGTGATTAGGCTTGTCAATTTAAAAAGACCATGTTCAAGTATTTGAATGTGGTCTTTTTATTTGCAGATCATTTGGTTTTGAACGGTGGTTGGGATTTTCCTGGTAGGAAGCCCACCAAAGAGCGTTGTCGTTGCGAGGAGCGTTGTGGCTGGTGGGTAAGGGCGACGCGGCAATCTCGTCACTTTATTAACCGCGCGACGAGGTTGCTTCGGCCTGTCACCGCACAAACCCGGGCAAGTGCCTCGCAATGACACAGTTGTTAGGGTAGTGACAGAATATTGAAAGGTGTGCGGACTTTTATGTTCCAATAAAATGAGTTTAAATGCTCGTACGTAAAATATATAAGCCTTCCAATTGCTAAAATCATGTTTGTTTATTTCAGATATAAATTGTTTATATTCACTTATAATTTAATGTTTCACGCTATTAATTGATAGTTGAAATATTGAAGCGTATTCCAGCTACCTATTGTCAGTTTTTTTGGTTAACCCTAAAATTAAAAAATATGAAACGGCAATTATGTACATTGATGTTCCTGCTGGCTATTATCCCGGCACTTTATGCTCAAACAGCCAATGATTGGGTAAAATCGGCTCTTCAAAAAATAGACAATAAAGATTACCTGGGGGCAATTGACGATTGTAATAAAGCCTTGCAGGTCGATCCCCGCTACTCATCGGCCTTTATTGACCGTGGCCTCGCTAAACATAACCTGGGCCATTATGACGACGCGATAATAGATTTTAACCAGGCCATAAGCATTGATTCAAGATCGGCCACTGCCTATTATGACAGGGGCATTTCCAAATATCACTTAGACAGAAACGATGAAGCCATAGCCGATTATGACCAGGCTATTGTTTTGGACCCGAAGTATGTTAATGCATACTATAACCGCGCTATAGTAAAGAACCACTTAAGCCGTTATGCCGATGCAATTGGCGATTATGATATGGCCATAACACTCGACCCGAAATATGAATTTGCCTGGTGCAACCGTGGCCAGGTAAAAGTTAACTGGGGCCATGATGCCGACGCGATAACAGACTTAGACCAGGCCGTTATTTTAGATCCGAGAGATGAACTTGCGTATTATAATCGCGGTAACGCAAAACGGCATTTAAGCCGCTATGCCGAAGCGATAAGCGACTATGATATGGCCATATCAATCGATGCTAAATATGCTAACGCTTATTTTAACCGCGCCCTTAGCAAATATAATTTAAAACGTTATGACGAAGCAATTACCGACTATGACCAGGTGGTTGCACTTGATGCAAAATACGTTAATGGCTATTATAACCGTGCGCTAACCAAATACTATTTAGGCCGGTATGCTGACGCAATAGCCGATTACGACATGGCCATAACCCTCGACCCTAAATATGAATTTGCCTGGTGCAACCGCGGGCAGGCAAAAATTAACCTGGGCCGTTATGCCGATGCGATAACAGATTTAGACCAATCAATAATTTTAGACCCTAAAGATGAATTTGCTTATTATAACCGTGGCGATGCCATATACTATTTAGGCCGGTATGCTGACGCGATACCGGATTTTGATAAAGCACTTGCAATAAATCCTAAATATTCATTCGCTTATTATGGGCGGGGCCTTGCCAGGCAAAACTTAGGCAATTATGCCGACGCTATAGCCGATTTTGGCCAGGTAATTTCACTTAACCCCAAATACACTTATGCTTATTTTAACCGTGGCCTTGCAAAGCATAATTTAGGTAATTATGCCGAGGCGATAACCGATTTAGATATGGTAATATCGCTCGACCCTAAAAACAAGGACGCTTTTAACAATCGTGGCCTCGCAAAAAATAAATTAGAACGTTATGCCGAGGCAATAACCGATTTAGACCAGGCCATCGCTTTAGACCCTAAATATACCATTGCCTATAACAACCGTGGCTACGCTTACTATAAATTAGGCAACACTAAAGAAAATTACCGGAAGGCTATTGCAGATTATGACATGGCTGTACAGTTGGGTGGCAGCACCTATAAGCCTGCGTGGACATACCGCGGCGATGCCGTGGTAGCCATGGATAAAGCGACGGGGCAGTAATTAAAGCACTAGTTGAAGACAAATTAACTCGAATTTCACGAATTGCTAAACTGCTGAATTTGTGAAATTCGTTTTAATCCGAGCTAATTTGTGTTTATAAAAATAGGCTAATAAATTTAGCAAAAACTTACTACATTTATCCCCATGTATGCAATTGTTGATATTGAAACTACGGGCGGGCATGCCAGTGCCAACGGGATAACCGAAATTGCTATTTGCATACATGATGGCAATGCGGTAGTTAAACGCTACCAAACCCTGGTAAACCCCCATAAAGAAATTCCTATTTACATACAGGCGTTAACCGGTATCAGCAATGATATGGTTCAAAATGCGCCTTCATTTGGGCAGGTGGCGCATGAAATTTACCAATTGCTTAACGGGCAAATATTTGTAGCACATAATGTAAACTTTGACTACTCATTTGTGCGCTATCATTTAGGTATTGCCGGGTACGAGCTGCAAAGCAATAAGTTATGCACCGTAAGGCTGGGCCGTAAAATATTGCCCGGCCTGCCATCATACAGCCTGGGTAAACTATGCAGGCACCTGGGCATTGAAAACGATAGCAGGCACCGGGCGGCTGGTGATGCCAGCGCCACAGCCACGCTGTTTACGCTGTTGCTGCAAAGTGACAAGGATAACCATATTAAAGCTGCACTGAAAGTAACCTCGAAAGAGCAGGTATTACCACCTCATTTGCCAAAAGCTACGATAGTAAATTTACCGTCAACGCCGGGCGTATATTATTTTCATGACGACAAAGGCAAGGTTATTTATGTAGGTAAGGCCAAGAATATAAAAAAACGTGTTTGCAGCCATTTTACGGGCAATAACCCTGGCTTGCAACGACAGGAATTTCTGCGCAATATTTACCAGGTTACCCACCAGGTATGCGGCACCGAACTGGTGGCGTTTGTGCTGGAAGCCATTGAGATCAAACGCCTTTGGCCAAAATATAACCGGTCGTTAAAGCGGTTTGAACATGCTTATGGCTTATATATATTTGAAGACCAGCGGGGTTACCTGCGCCTGGCGGTTGATAAATACCGAAAACATAACCAAACCATTTATACCTGCAACTCATTACTGGAAGGTTATAACCTGTTAAACCACTTAATTGAAACGTTTGGGCTTTGTCCTAAGCTATGTTTTATACAAACCAATAATCAGCCTTGCGTAAACGGCAAAGAGAGCGGCTGCGCCTGCACAGGGCATGTTAGCGTTGATGATTATAACAAAAAGGTAAATTACGCGCTGGATGAACTAAAAGATGCCCTGCCCACCTTTGCTATCAGCGATGCAGGCCGCACGCATGACGAACATAGCTGTATCCTTATTGAAAAAGGAAAGTTTTACGGCATGGGCTACATTGCCGATGATGCCGAAGCCAACAACCTGCACCAGCTTAAAACCTATTTAACGCCCTATCCCGGCAATGACTATATTAAAACGATGGTGAGTAACTACGCGGCGAAGTTTCCCGAACGGAAAGTGGTGTTTGTTGAAGAATCCGAAAAAACTTACGAAGTTTCGTAAGTTTGAAAGTTAACAAACAGTTACAACAATGCGTATCACAACTATAATACTGCTTTACTTATCCTGTTGCGGCTTATACAACCATAGTAATAATCATCCTCGCACTCATAAAATAACTTCTAAAAGATCAATTGATACAATTCCCACCGAAGCAAAAAAACTGATAAGGTATTATAGCGATTTTATTGCCGGTTTTGCTGATAATCACCTCATCTTTAAAGATAAAAGCAGGATGGTATGGGATGATGGAATTAAAAATAAATCCTTTCAGCAGATACTCGATAACCCTGATTTGAAGGATATGTTTATGCAGAAATATAGCACAGGTCAGTTGAAAGAACCTCCTGCCATAAACTTCGATCCGGGTAGGATACGAAGCACACCATTTTTTGAGAAGATATATGGCGCTACCGAAAAGGAAGTTAAAGCTAATTTAACCGAGATAATTTGGTGCCCAAAACTGGTTGGTCAAAAAATTACGGTTACCCAAATAAATGGGGTAGATAAAAAACTGCTGCAAATATCAAAGGAGCTTGATGAACATCCCGAACTGAAAAAATACCTTACCAATATTGGCGGCACCTTTAACTGGCGTAACATTAAAGGCACAACCCGGCATAGTATGCATAGCTATGGCATGACCATTGATATTAATACCACTTATTCAAATTATTGGGAGTGGGAATGTAAATGCGTTAATGAAGATGCTGTTGTACCTTATATAAACCGGATACCGCAAATAATAGTTGATGTTTTTGAAAAGTATGGTTTTATATGGGGAGGCAAATGGGCGCATTTTGACACTATGCACTTTGAATACCGGCCCGAATTATTGTAATAACATTGGATAGTTAACCATTATTAGTGTTAAAAATCTATTTACATTCAGTTATACGCAATCGATTGCAACTATATCATTTTTGTATATTGCGCCCATAAACAATCATCAAAACAAAAACTAATAATTTAAAAGATATGGCAGGAAAATTAACCGGGAAGGTCGCAATTATTACAGGCGCAAGTGCCGGCATAGGCAAGGCAAGCGCATTGGCTTTAGCTGCCGAAGGCGCTACTATTATACTCGCCGCCCGCAGGGCAGAAAGATTGGAAGAATTAGTAGCCGAAATTGAAAAACTGGGCGCTAAAGCCGCCATAGTTGTCGGCGATGCCCGTGAAGAAAAAACCGCGCTTGATGCCGTGAAAACAGCTTTATCATTTGGCGGCCGCATTGACATACTGCTCAACAATGCGGGTATGGGTATCTATAAAAACCTGGTTGACACCAGCCTGGAGGATTATGATACCATGATGGACACTAATTTCCGCTCCGGGTTTTTGTTTACCCGTTACGTGGTGCCCGAGATGATTAAACAAGGCAGCGGTACGGTGTTAATGCTTTCTTCAATGGCGGGCGTTTATGGGTTTGCAGGCGAAGCGGTTTACTGTGCAACCAAGTTTGCCCAGGTAGGCTTTGCACAGGCGCTTGACAGGGAGTTGAGGCCGCACGGCATTAAGGTAGGCGCTATATGTCCCGGTGGTGTAAAAACGGAGTTTGCAATTGGAACAGGCCGTACGCAGGAAGGCGTTGATAAATCAGGTATGTTGGAGCCGGAGGATGTAGCAGGGGCCGTGTTATTGGCTTGTACCCAATCGCCTGGCTCAAGGATCATCGAAATACAAATGCGCACAATGACCGAGGCGCTGTAGATGAGGAAGAAAACTTAGCTTCCGAAACTAAGTTTTCTTTCGTATGCTTTTTACTCCTCAATCAACCTAAACTCAGTCCTGCGGTTTAGTTGGTGTTGTTGTTCGGTGCATTGTACGCCATCGGCGCATTCATTTAGCAGTTGTGTTTTGCCGAAGGCGGAGGTGAACAATCTTTGGGGGGCGATGCCTTTTTTAACGAGATAGGCCATAACAGATGCCGACCGCCGTTGGGAGAGGCCAATATTATAATCGCCGGGCGCCCTTGAATCGGTATGCGATGCTATGCTTACCCTAAAGGTTGGATGCTCATTTAACAGAATGATCAGTTTGTCCAGTTCGGCTGCCGCGTCGGGGCGGATGTTGGATTTGTCGAGGTCATAGTAAATATTATTTACCGCAAATATCAGCCGGCTTTTTACGGGTAGAGGTATGGAAGCTGTTTTAGGTGTATCGGCAATTATGATGTGCTTAGCAGGGGGAGCATTGTATGTAAATTGGTAAATATCATCATCGCCCTTGCCGCCATGCCGGTTTGATGAAAGGTAACCGCTTAAACCGTCGCGCGTAACCAGGCAAAAATCATCGCCGGTGCTGTTTATGGGATATTTTAAATTTACCGGGTTGCTCCACGTTGCCTTTTCGCCTTTGGCGGAATAAATATCATATCCACCCATGCCCGGCAAACCTTTTGATGAGTAATATAAAACACCATCCCCGCCAACTTCGGGGAAAGCTTCTTCTTCTTTTGTATTAATGGTTTTGCCGCAGTTAACGGGTTTGCCCCAGGTGCCATCGGCTTGTTTTTCGCAATACCATATATCTGTCTTGCCTTCGCCGCCGGGCATATCTGACGTGAAATAAATGAGCCGCCCGTTTTTTGATAAGGTCGCATGGCCAACGGAATAGTTATTAATATCGTTATAGGGGAAACCTGCTACCACTACCCATTGGTTATATTTCTTAACCGCCATAACCAATTGCAGGCGGCGGGTGTATAGCCTTTGCCCGCGTTTGCTGATTTGTTTATCCAATACAATATCCTTGTTTTCTACTTCGGTAGTTAGGGTGATGTAGGCCGTATCCGCTTTAGCGTTTAAAGTTAAGGGGCCTATATGGTAATTATCAAAAGTTAAGCTGTTAAGGCCATTTGCGAGATATACGGCTTTGCTGTTTTCGCCTTTAGCGTCAACCTGGTACAACCTGAACCAGTTATTACCGGTACGGTTATCTGTTGGCCCGTAATCCTGTTTGCGGTCTGATGTAAATATAGCTCCGCCTTGTTGGTCCTCAACCAACCCCCATTCAGAAAAGGCCGAGTTTAAGTTTGGCGCGCTTTTTACGATATAGCCATTAGCCTGTTTCATCCATGAAGCTGCCGAATCGCAGGTGGAAAGCTTTAGCGCCATTGCTTCAGGGTTGTTCACCTTTTTAAAGTAAAACTGGTATTGCTGCTTGGCCGCCTCAAACTTTTGATCGTATAACAAAGTTTCGGCATAATGGTAATGGCTTAGGGCGCTTGCGGCCGTATCTGCCACGGTACGGGCATACCAGGTTTCGGCCTCTTCAAAACGGTTCATGTTGCCGAAACAATCAGCCACCCGCTCCAGCAAGCGCGCATCCGGATTTTTTCGATTAACTAATTTAAGATATAGGTTTACGCTTTTTAAATATTCATAACGATCAAAATATTGTTCGGCCTGTTGTTTTAAGGATAACTGTTCCTGCGCGTTAGCTTGTGCAGCCAATACGGTGATCAATAAACAGCAAATCAACAATCGTTTCATATATTAAAAATATCGCGGACTAATTATCCTTGGTTTTTTAGATGGTAAAGTTAAGCTAAGCGAAATTTCATGCGAGCCATTTTGGTAGTTTGCCAGTTTGCTGGTGGTAAAATCAAACGAATAGCCGATCCTTAAATGATCATTAATATAAAATTGTGCAATAGCGGCTATGGCGTCGTTATTATCAGCAATGCTTTGTAAGCTATTTTTATTCCAGATAGAAACCCCTGTGCGATAAGAAGCGCCCAGCCATAATATTTTGTTGAGCAGCAAATACGAGCTGATATCTAAATTAGTAGGCCCTTTAAAATCCTCTTTTATCATTACGGAAGGTTTAAGGTCGAGATGATCTGAAAGGGGCAGCAATACGCCGCCGGTTACATAAGCCGTGCGTACCATTTGTACAACTTCGGTATTGTCAATAGCCTTGATACCCGCGCCGGATAGTAAATTAAAAACCGACGCGCCAAAATAAGCCCCAGGCGAGTAATAGTAAATACCCACCCTAAAATCGGGTGTAAACTTACTTTCAACACCAAGGGGTATCGCGCCATCGCCTGGGTCGGTGGCATTAAATTCAGCGCCGTTGATGCTATATTGTTCGGCACCCACTGCAAACCCGAAGCATAAACGTTTGGTATCTTCATTATCCAATTGCAGCCGGTAGGCATAGTTAATATATATTGAAGAAGTACTTTCGGGCCCCAAGCGGTCAAAAGTAGCTATTACGCCCAGGCCAACGTTTTTATTGTTCGGATTAGTCAAACCATCAATTGATGTAGTGCCGGTTTGCGGCGCGCCATTAATACCTACCCACTGAATGCGGCTGCTGAGGTTAACGGTCCAGTCATCCTTGTAGCCTGCATACGCAGGGTTTACGGCCAACCCGTTAAATACATACTGGCTAAACTGGATAGTTTGCTGTGCCTGTGTTTTAAACACAGTAAAACAGATAGCCATCACCAGAATATATTTACGAAGGCTGCCCATTTATTTCTTTCGTTTTAAAAATACCCAACCTTTTAGCGGCGTAATTTCGCCGGTATGTTCCCTGCGGTTCAAAATATAATAATAGGTTCCTTCGGCAAGATTGCCGCCGTCCCAGTTGTTCAGATAATTGTCGGCCCGGTAAACCTCGTTGCCCCAGCGGTTAAAAATGATAAGCTGCGAGCCGGGATAGCTTTCCAATCCCTTTATTTTAAACACATCGTTAAAGCCATCATTATTGGGGGTAAATATGTTGGGGATAGCCGTATCGGCCTTAATTACGGTTAAGGCCACCGTAGCCGCGCAGCCATTGGCGTTAGTGAATATAAAGTGATAAACGCCTATAGTATTCAACCCGGTTATGGTGGTTGTGCTGCCAGTTGGGCTGGTTATGTTGGCCACTACAGGATCAGTAATAGCCTGTGCCCATGTACCGGCGCTGTTAGCGGCCAAAGTTGCAGGTGCGTATTGAAAAATAACCTGATCGGGTCCGGCATTTGGAGCTGCTGCAAAAATAGTTGTGTTGGTGATGATATTATTACAGCCTACGCCCGATGGCGCGGAGTTGCATTCGCTTACAGGGTCGGTTGGGGTGGCAGTATCCGCTGGATTTGTCGCATCAGGGTCGGTAACGTCAGCAGGGCGCAGTATAGTGGCTGATACGGTGATATTTCCGCTAACAGTTGAGGCAATGTTACCGGTAATGGTATAGGTCCTTACTGCCCCATTTGCGAGGTCGAGATTTGATGTGTAAGCGATCGTTGATATCGTGCCAACCGGTGTTGCAGAAACACCCGAAGTAGCTACACTGCTTACCGCTACATTGGTTATAACATTTGGAAAATTGAATTGAAATACTGATCCTGTAACATCATTTGGCCCATTGTTTTTTACTGCTACCGTGTAGGATACAGGCTGCCCGGCGCAGCCGGTAGCAGGTATAAGGCTTATAACCGCAAGGTCTGCTTCGATCAATTTTAAATTTACCGAACTTATCAATGGAGTGTTGGTTATATATGCCCAGGTATCAATGCTTTTGTTGTTGCCAAAGTCGTTTTGGTCAGTGGGGTCAGTAGTAGTAATGCCCCATTTATGGCCATTTACCGAACTGCTTATACCTGTTAGGTTTTTGATTGGATTGGGTGGCGTACCCACTACGGTAATAGGTGTATCATCCCAATAAACCGTATCATCAGGCGCTTCATTTCCATTTATGCGGGTGAGGATAATGCCGTTTACATTGCGCTCCACGTCAAAAAATGGAAAGTGTACCTCGCCCGCGGTATTTGCCAGGCTAACATTGGCAGTATAAGCCGACAACCCGCCAGTGGGCGCCTTATTGCCCATCCCATCCAGGCCGTCCCAATGTACCTGATTGGTGCCGGCGCTAAAAGTACCTGTTAGTTTCCTGTCGATAGGGTCGGTAAAAAGGCCATTTTTATTAACATCAATAACTATACTGTAGCTTCCGCCAGTACTGGAGGTAAATGTAAAATTCCCCCCCAACGGATTAGTGCCTGCCTGGCCAACGGTACCTTCATCGCCAATAAAATTAACACTGCTTACAGTAGGCGCTGCAGGTGTATTTAAAAGCCAGGTTGTACCCCCACCGGGTGTATTGGCTGTAGCAGGCAGGTCGGCAGCAGGGGTATTGAAAAATATTTTATAGGTGATGTCTGATTGTGTATCCGCGGTGGTTGGGTCTTGTATGTTGGGGCTATTAACATTATCAACACTTTGATAGGAGGCTGCACCTGTGGCCGTTCTGAAACCTTTATTATTTGCAAAAAAAGTAAAGCCATTACCTGCCTGGCCGTTATTATTCATCACATACTGGTAGCCGTCTTTAGTAAGGATATTGAATATGCCGTTAAAACCCACATTGAAAGCCCCTAATATGCCCGAAAATACGTTGGTAAACACCCTGCCGGTTAACGGCTCGGCGCTGCTGTTGCGTACTGTAACATCAAAAGCGGTAACATACGTGCCTGTTGATTGTGTCCAGTTAGCGTTTGCGGCCACCGGATTAGGATTTGAAGCGTCGTTTCCATTTGGCGAAACAAAATCTATCTCCCAAACTCCCGCCTGCCCTGCTTGTACGGTTAATGTATAAGGCGTATAACCGCCGCCATTGGGCAATGGCCCTGCCAGCTCCTGTACGCGGTTGCTGATGAGGCCAATGGTAGTAGAAGTTCCGCTGGTATAAGTAGTTCCGTCGGGCGCCCGCAGGTTAATAGTGCCTGCGCCTAAGCCCTGCGCGCTTGAGCCTATATTAAGGGTTTCGCCCACTTTAACATAAACTTTCATAGTACCCAACGTAGGGAATGGGAAGGATGCATTGCCTATGGTACTTGAAAAAAGAAAGGCGCGGTAACCGCCGTTTGCAGTTATTTCTTTGCTGCCTTCGGCAAATGATATGGAGGCAGTAAATATTAAAAACAGGAAAATGCACCACTTTAAACGGAATGATCCTTTTGCGGGTAAATGGAAATTATAGGAAGTATAATTTAAAATAGCCATTGCAGCATGATCAGGTTCTTAGAGAAGGTTAAGATAAGGAAAATACAGGTAAGATCAGCGGGGCTTATTTTAATTACCGTGTCATTGCAATGACACGGTGGTTTCCTCAATTACTACTATCATCCGCCACTTCCTTCAGTTCATCTCCTTTTTTGCTTTTGCCTAAGTGGACTTTTGGGTTATCCTGCGTTCCGGTAATATGCATAGGTATGCCTATAATACCCAATGGGGGCAGGCCAAGCCTGAAATCGAGGTTAATAGCTTTGTCAAAGCTTACCTGTCCGCCAAACCTTACCCTGAAGCCTGCCACCCGTATTTTGGTTTGCTCAATGGTAATGATATTATGCGCTATAGTACTTTTAATAGCTATTTGCGATACGCCGGGGTTATTGGCAATACTATCATGTTTGGTTTGGCTGCCAACCGCGTTAAGCAGTTTAAATCCATGCATCTTAAGTTCCTTGGCCGATAGGGTGCCGCCGCCGTTCAAAGTAGAATATACCGGCATCATATTGCTGTTAAGCTGCCCACCTAATTTATAATCTAACGAAACCAGGCCCTCGGCATGGCCTGCAGCGGTGGCCATATCATGAAATAGCTTAATACCGTTGTAGGCTTTTTTAATGTCAAAATCTTTAGCGCTGATATGGTAATTAAAAAATGCTTTTTTAGGGTTGATACTGGTATAATCGGCATCCATGTTTACCGGCGCGCCAATTAGGTTAAACCCGGTTTGTTTTAAAGTAATGGTGCCATTATGAATGCCCATTTGCCCTTTTGAATCATTAATGACCAGCCCATTGTATTTTACTTTTTTAACATCGGCGGCAAAATTCATGTCGAGGTTTTTTGGAACCATAACTACGCCCGATGATTTCGTGCTTTTGCCCGATGGCGCGGCGCTTGCAAATACCATAAAATCATCAATAGTTAGCTGATCGCTGGTTAGGTTAAAATCGCCTTTTAAGGCCGACCCCGGTTTCATCGCGTAGTCAATTACATTAGCTAATGCGCCATTCAAGATAATTTGCGAACTGCCATAAGTAGCAGTAAACGTATCAAACTGCATCTTATCCTGGTTAAAGCTAAAAACACCTTTATTTATGACGAACGGTTTTGGAAACAATTCAGAGGTAAGTGAGATATTATTTACCTTAAAGGTGCCCGAGTTGACCAACTGGTCGTAGCGCCCCGCCTGCACATCGCTTTGTTTCCCTTTTACAGCTAAATTGGCCGCTATCGTCCCATTAACGTTATAGCCTTTTATGGCAAATACCCGGTAAATTTTACCCAGGTTTATAGTGCCGTTGGCGGTTATATTATACGCAAGGTCGTTAAAGTTGACCAATTGAGCTTTCAGCAAAAAAGGTTCGCCTTCAAACTCAAACGATATGGGTTTTATAAAAACCTTTAACCCTGCCAGTGAAGCGGTATTATTGGTGATACTGGTGTTAACCTGTATTTTCTTGATAGCATGAGGGTAATATTTTGTTTTTACCGACCCATTTAGCAGGCTTACATTGGCCGTAATTACCGGGAATTTCTTTTTGCCGGGCAGGTATTTGCCTTTAGCTTTAACATCGGCGTTCAGGTCGCCTTTCAGGTCGATGCTGTCAATAGGGTAAAATTGTTTCAGATCGGCGAAATGAAATTTTGCCTGCAGGTGGGCATCAATCGGGAAATCGGCCATATTACCCATTTTAAAATAACCTTTAATATAATTATTTAACGCGTAAGCTTCCATATTATCAACTGCAAGGCTAATGTGTTTGTAATTATTATCGGGGCAGCTGGCAACCATATTAAAGCTGATACGGTTAACCGCCTGCGGCAACGAAGCGTATTTAAAATAACCATCTTTAAATGACGACTGCACCGTAAACCTGGGTATGCTGGTAATTACAGTATCAATCTTCTTTCGTAACCCTACCCGTTTTATCGCGGTAGCGTACCTGCCTTGTGCTAATAGGTGCAGCGCATAGCGGCCTTTAATGCTGAAAGGTTTAATACCTAAAGCCTTGCTCCATTGTTCAAGATCTATCTCTGTGTTTACCTTGGCATAAATATCGGGCTGTTTTACACCTTTAACCTTAATTACCGAACTAAAATGATCTTTACCAATATTAAAATAGCTCGAATCAATGCTCACATACAAACTATCGGGGTTAAGGCCCGGGAGTTTGGTTTGAAAATCGAGGTACAAATTGCGTATTGGCTCCGGTGTTTTACCATTGGCGATAACGCCGTTGCGCACCTTTAGGCTCATGGTCAAATTGGGCTTTAAATTGTCTTTAACCACATATTTACCTGTAAGGGCCATCTGGATATGCCCGTCGCCGTCAACCTCGGTATTATCCATTAGTTTTTGGTATGATGCAGGCAGGGCGGTAATAATATCGCCCAGGTCGCTTTGGTGCGAGTCTATTTTAAAATCCATATCATAACCGTCCTTAATAAACGCGAACCGGCCCGTAAACTGCACGGGCAACTGGTTAATAAGCAGGTCGTTTTTCTGAAAAATAAAGGCCAATGATTTGGTATTGATCTTAGTTACCAGATCGGCGTTTACTTTTTTAGATAGGATATAGGGTTGCCTGCCATAATAAAAATCAAGCGATTGGATCTCGGTATGGGTATGCAGGTCAAAAATATCCTGGCTCAAATCGCCGCTGCCGGTATAATTAAACCCGCGGGCGTTAATTTTCATGGGTAACGACTCGTCATTGTAAACCAACCGGCTGTTTTGCACCAATATCTGGTCGATACCCAATGAGGCCTGGGTCGTATCATTTTTGGCCCCGGTTTTCGGCTGACCGGGCTTGTAAACGTTATAATTTGCCCTGCCGGTACTATCCACCTGTATATTAATAAAGGCCTGGTTAAGGTATATTTTGTTGATGTTTATTTTGCTTTTTAATAAGGAAGTAAGGTCAATGCCCAGCGAAATTTCTTTAGCAGCCATTAAGGTGTCTTTTTCAAAAGGCGCGCTGCCTTTTAAGTCAACATCATATAACGTAAGCGTAAGCGCCGGGAAATGTTTGAAAAACGAAAGGCCTGTGCTGCTAAATGAAATATGGCCGTTGATGCTGCCATTTGCCCAGCTATTTATTTTTTTGGTGAATGTTTGCGGGAAAAGAAAGGGTAGTAAAAACATAAGGATAAGCAGGCTGCCCAGGGTGATGCCACTTATTTTAAGTGTTTTGAATAATATTCTTTTTATAGGGAACGGCATATATAATAAGGTTGATTTATATATCAAACTTAATAAAATATACCCGAAGTGAAATATTAAATAAATTTTTGGAAAGGCGTAATATCAACCAAAATTACGCCCGATGTACAACATTGCTACAGAATATTAACTTACTCTTGACTCGATAATAACCATTTTACTAAAAGAATTACCCCTCATTCTATTATTATAAAATGCCGCATGATGCAATAGAATATATTAATCATTATGGTTATGCGGCCATATTCGTACTGGTTTTTTTACAGGAAATAGGTGTACCTAATCCCGTTCCAAATGAATTAGTGCTGATGTTCTCGGGCTACCTTACCTCTACCGGCGCATTATCTTTATTAGCTGTACTGATCACCGCTATAGTTGCCGATGCTTTAGGCGCAACTATTTTGTATATAACCTTTTATTTTTTTGGAGGATATATTTTAAGCCATAAACCTAAATGGTTGCCGCTACCTATGGCTAAAATTGACCGCTTATCGGTAAAAGTATCATCAGGCGGAGGGTTAATCTCTATTTTTTTAGGCAGGATAACACCTTTCATCAGGGGCTATATTTCGGTTATTTCGGGCCTGCTTAAAATTAAACCCGGTAAATATTTGCCCCTTATTTTAATAACAGCCATAATGGTATCGGGTGCCTATATAATGGCAGGCAGGTTACTTGGCCCATACTGGACCGGGGTTGCGGGCAACCTTTCGAAAATAAAATACATCGCACTGGCAATAGCACTATTAATAGCGATTTATATCGTGATCGCTAATTTGAATAAAAAGCGTAAGAACGAATTAACATTTAATGCAAACAGTTTAAACGGCTATCATCATCCGTTAACAATACACATGGTATCAGAAACCGAATATGTTACAAAAGGCCAGGGGGTACATACCGCGTTTTTAGAACTGATAGAATTGCTGCGCGAAAAGAACGATGTTAAAGTGATAATTAATAATGAAGGCAGGGGCGATGTATTCCACTCGCATACTTATGGGCCTTATTATTTTTGGAAAGGGAGGGGTTATAAAGGCCGCCGCATACACACGGTACACGTAATTCCGGATTCTATCAAAGGGTCGCTGCCCATGTGGAAGTACCTGTTGCCCGTAGCCAAAGCTTATTTTAAAATGGCTTTCTCATACGCTGATGTGCTTATCGCGTTATCGCCCATGGTTGAAGACGCGATAAGGGATTTAGATGTAAAAACACCGATAGTTAAAATATATAATCCGGTTTTACTTGAACATTGGAAACGTACCCCAAAAAACCGGGAAAGGGGCAGGCAATTGCTCGGCGTAAGCGAACATGACATTGTAGTTTTGGGTGTAGGCCAATTACAGGAAAGAAAAGGCGTGGAAGATTTTGTTGATATCGGCGAAGCTATCCCAAATGCTAAATTTGTTTGGGTAGGCGGCAGGCCATTCGGCATATTTACCGAAGGTATTAACAGGATAAATGAAAAAATTGTAAAGGCTCCGGCTAATATTCAGTTTGCGGGCATGTTCGACCTGTCAAATATGCCCGCAATTTATGCGGCGGCTGATGTTTTTTTATTTCCATCGTACCAGGAAAACTGCCCCCTTGCCCCATTAGAGGCTGCTGCCTGTGGGTTGCCTGTTATCTATCGTGATATAAAAGAATATGCCTTATTATATGATGATTATTATTTGAATGCGGGTAATACTTCCGAGTTCATTACGCTAACAAAAAGATTGATCGACGATGCTGCTTTTTACGCCGAAGCTGAAAAAATTTCGGACAAACTGGTACAACAATTTGACAAAAACATAATCAGGGCTAAATTGATTGATTTATATACCCGCGTATTTAACGAGGCTAATATGAAAAGTAATTGAAAGCTTTTACATTGATAATAATTGCGGTTCTTTATTCGTTGGAAGGATTCTCCCAAACAGACTCATTACGCTTAAAACAGAAAAACACCGATAATATAATCCTTGAGCAGTCATTTATTGACTCTTCCAAACAAAAAGACGTTGGCGACCTGATTAGCAAAATTTTCACTAAAAAAGCATCTTCAACTAAAACGCAGCCGACTAAAAAGCTAAGTATCTCTGTTATACCTTCGGCAGGATATACACTAACAACCGGGTTTGCGGCGGATTTAACCGGGAACGGTGCATTTTTTACCACCAGTGACCATCATGAAAACCTGTCGGTTGTTGATGGCGACCTTTCCTACGATGTAAAACTTCAAAAAATATTTGTTTCCCGGTCAGAGATTTGGACAAATAATAACAGCTATAAAATTACCTCAGATATACGGTGGCAGGAATTTCCCGAAGATACTTATGGCATAGGTACCACGACGTTACCTGCTAATGCCGATCCTTTGTTGTTTTTTTACACTAAGGTTTATGCAACCCTGTACAAAAAGATAGTTCCGGACGCTGATTATTATTTAGGGTTGGGGTATAACCTTGATCATCATTATAATATTAAAGAAACCGGTATTCAAAGTAAAATGACGACCGATTTTAAAACCTATGGCGGCGCTGCTGCAACAACGTCGTCGGGCGTTAACATTAATTTTTTATATGATAGCCGCAAAAACACCATTAATGCGCTTAATGGTATTTATGCCAATATAACCTATACTCAAAACCTTATTTGGCTATGCAGTAATTCAAATTGGGAACAGCTTCAGCTCGATTTCAGGAAGTACATCAAAGTATCGCAGCGCTCAAATAATGTGTTGGCGTTATGGAGCTTTGTTTGGTTAACCAAGGGCAACCCGCCCTATCTTGATCTGCCCTATACCGGCGGTGATACTTTTAACAATACCGGCAGGGGATATATACAAGGCCGGTTTACGGGGCGCGATATGCTTTATATAGAAAGCGAATACCGGTTTGGCATAACCCCTAATGGTTTAATAGGCGGCGTATTATTTGCCAACGCCGAAAGCTTAACCGAGCTTAAAACTAACGCGTTTGAAACCGTAGCCCCGGGAGCGGGGGCAGGATTGCGTATCAAAGTAAATAAGCATTCAAACACCAATGTGAGCATTGATTATGGGTTTGGCATACATGGCTCACATGGTTTTTTTGTTAATTTGGGAGAGGTTTTTTAGAAAGGATTTTTAGTGAACCAGGCTTTTTTTGAACCGGTTTTCAAATAATTTAGCCAACTTAGGCGAAAATGCCCGGCCGCATCAAACACGCGTTAATTTTACGGGTGCAGTGTGGTAAGCATTCCACTGGCATACATACAGGCTTTTATCATCATCAACACACACATCGTGGCCATGATAAAAAACGGGGTTTGCAGCTTGTAATGTTTGCTGTAGAATACCGTTTTTATAATTAGGGGCAGTTCCTCCGGGATTTGATACCACTTTGTTATCAGCATCCAATACAGTTACAAAGCCCGAATAATCAAAGCGTTTTCCGGTAGCATCCTTCGACCAGCATACACCGGCATAAATATTCTGTTCGTTAATTACTGCCCGGCATACATACATGCCCGGCAAATCAATACGCTTAATAAATTTGCCATCCAGCGTAAATATCTTGAAACAATTTTCTTCGCGCGAAGTACAGATGAGCGTGGGGTTACTTTTATCGCGGGTATCAACGGTTACGCCATGAGCGTTAACCAGGTTATGATCTTTATTGGCATTATGATGCCCACCAAAATGACGGATATATTGCCCTTTGCTATCGTACTGAATAATATAATCAGAGCCATACCCATCGGCAACATAAATATCGCCATTAGGCGCTACTGTAGTTTCAGTTGGTTTAAAGGGCTCGTCATCTTTATAAATACCGATGGTCCTGGGGTGGCCAATAGCAAATATCAGCCTGCCATCAAGCGTGGTTTTTAGTACCTGGCCCGACTGCCCGTAGCCGTTGCCGGATCTATCCAAAGCCCAGCCGCAGTCAGTAAGCAATAAAAAGTCTTCGTCCCCTTCTTTGCTAATGCTTAAACCGTGTCCACCGGGTAAAGCTGTTCCCCAATAATCCACCAATTTGCCCGATTTATCAAAGATCAGAATGTTATTATGTGTATGGTCACCAAGCATAATAAGGCGCCCCTTGCTGTCCTGTACCATTTCATGGCAATTGGCCAGCGGCGTATTATTAACACTGATTTTTGCCCAACTCTTGTCGGCTTT
>JABDBT010000025.1 GCA_013288465.1 Bacteroidota bacterium
AACCGGTCTTGATTCTTGCTACTGGCCGTTTGATTTTGAAGAGTGCAATATGATGGTTCATTATAATATTTACATGGGAATAAGTATTTACCCCGAGAAAGGCGAATTAGCCAGTGAATTAGATAATCAAAAAGTAATGGCAATTTTTAGTACTTTAAGCCTGCGGATATAATATCCCAACCCTAAACAACTGCGCAACTTCACTCAGCAACATAACTGCTTAATCAATGGTTCGGACTATTAACAATACCTAGCCGCAAAGTGTTTTTCGAGGGGGTACGTGCCTGTGAGGACACAGTCAACGGGATGAAAACAACCTATTTCCAAATTCTAAACAAAGCCAGTACATATACGCCAACAATAGCAGCATATAATAACAGGCGCTCAAAGTCTGTTTCGGGGAATTTGCTTGATTGAGCCAGGAAGGCGCCGGTTAATAATACCAGCAGCACTAAGCAACCGCCGGATAAGATCAATTTTCTCGTTCTGTTTAACCCGGGTTTCGCCGCGCCCGGGCTTTCAATAACATCTTCTAAAGAAAAATTTAGCTTTTCGGCTAAAACTTTTAAAGTAAATGATCTCGGTAATACCTCGCCATTCTCAATGCGTTGTACCGATCGTAAACTGATGCGGGCAATATCGGCCAATTCCTGTTGTGTATAACCATTGGTTATGCGGTTATCCTTAACCTGTTGTGCTATCGCTTTTTTACTGTATTGGGGCATGGGTTTTTAACGTCATTTTAACGCCATTTGCGTTTGGCATAAAGATAACAGCCCTAAAGCTAATAGTTTTGAGGTTTTAATACTTTTAGTTATGATAGGTATAGTTGTTGAATTGCTTATATCCTGGCTGCTTTTAAGGTTAATCGTAAAACAAAACTTGTCGGTACTGGGCTTTATGCCCACACTCACACGGATTGTTGAGCTTATTGGTGGGTTGTTGTGGCCTGTGTTTTATTTTTGCGCGTTTGAATATATTGTTTCGCTGCTGGTTAAAAACCCTTATCACCAAAACCCGGCTTATCATATACCTAATTTTTTGATGGCTATTGGTTACCTGTTTCGATCGGTAGCTTACGAGGACCTTATATTTAGGGGCGCATTACTTTATATACTGATAAAAAAAATTGGCCCGCAAAAGGCGCTTTTGATTTCAGCTATAGCTTTTGGCATTTATCATTGGTTTTCGTGGGGGGCATTTGGCAACCCTGTGCAAATGGTTATTGTGTTTTTAACAACGGGCGCGGCCGGGTATGTTTTCGCGTTAGCTTTTGTCAAAACGAAATCAATGTACCTGTCCTTTGCGTTGCATTTTGGTTGCGACTTTGCTACGATGGTATTATTCTCGTATGATAAGGGTATGGGGGCGCAACTTTTAATAAAAACATTTCAACACGATCCTACATCGCCAGGCACAATAGTCTCTTTGATCGTTATAGCCGTGAACTTTGTTGGGTTCCCGTTAATAACTTGGCTGCTATTGAAATATATGTTGCCATCTTCTGCGATTGGGACGACGGTAACAGCAAGCAAATAGTTGCCTTTATGGCCCACCGCAACAATTGATATTAAACGATATTTGAGATTGCGCTTTTTTGTTTAGGGAGATTGGGTATATATTGTATTTTTATAAGCAAAAACCAATATGAAGTATCCGGTCGTTTTATTTTTATCAATTATCATCGGTGCTGTTTTTATTGCGGGTAAACCCTACCGGCATGATTCAACAAGGTTATTTAAAGCTGGTAACCCCAATATTCATTACACCGGCCGGGTGGACTTTTCCGATCCGCAAAGACCGCGTTTTTGGGCCGCCGGGGTTTACATTAAGGCTAAATTTAAGGGGCTGTTCTGCGAGGTTTTAATCAACGATGAGGAATTATATGGCACCTATCATAACTATATTGAAATAGCCATTGACGACCGGGCACCATACCGGGTACAGCTCACCGGCTTGGAAAATGCCATAAAAGTTGTCGGTGACTTATCAAACACCACGCATATAATAACTATCTGTAAGGCTACGGAATCAAGCATAGGTCACCTTGATTTTGTGGGTTTGAGGTGTGAGCAGCTTTTACCTTTGCTGCCAATGCCCCGACGAAAAATTGAGTTCATCGGTAATTCTATTACCAGCGGCATGGGCATGGACGTATCAAAAACCCCATGCAATACCGGACAATGGTATGATCAGCATAACGCTTATATGGCCTACGGGCCGGTTACCGCGCGGCAGTTAAACGCACAGTGGCAACTGACCTCGGTGTCGGGTATTGGCCTTATACATAGTTGTTGTGACCAAAAAATAGTAATGCCGCAGGTTTTTGATAAAGTTTACCTGGCTAAAGATTCGCTGCAATGGGATTTTAAACGCTATCAGCCTGACGTGGTTACGGTTTGTTTGGGGCAAAACGATGGCATACAAGATTCGACCACCTTTTGTAACGCTTATATTAAATTTATAGGAACACTAAGACAGGATTACCCCAAAGCGGATATTATTTGTTTAAGCAGCCCAATGGCTAATGAAGCGTTAACGCAGGTTTTAAAGCGGTATCTCACTGCCATTACCCGTTACGAAAACAGCAATGCCGATAAATGTGTTTATCATTTCTTTTTCTCCAAACAATACCATAACGGCTGCGGCGGCCACCCGAATATGGACGAACATCAACATATAGCAGATGAATTAACCGCTTATATTAAGCAGGTAGAGAAATGGTAGGTTTCAGTTTGCAGTAGGCTGTTAGCAGTGGGCAGTTACCGTGGACCGTTTGTAGTTTTGCATAATTGTGGTACCAGATCAATAGCGGCTTGTTGTTTTATTGCGATAATACAACTGCAAACCGCAAACTGCCCACTGCGAACTGATACCTGCAAACTGCCCACTGCAAACCCATTAATTATAAGTATCTTTAGAAAAAAAGCTTAGATGATATTATTCTCGAGGAGAAATTTGCATTATTCCGACTATAAGTGGAGCAACTATGCCCCCAATGACCCGCATATTAACGGGAAGCCGGATGAAACTTCTTTTAACCGGGAAGAGGGCAACGAAGTGGTTTACCTCATCAATAAGCTAATGATACTTTGGGACTATCGGTTTTCAAATACAGGCAATAAAATGGAAAAACTGATCCATGATAAATTGCCTGCTGATATCAGCGAGCAAAAAGATGTTTTAGTTTGGGTTAAAGAGAATTTGAAATTCTGAAAAATTGTAGAGGCGCAATATTTTGCGCCTCTACAATACATACCATTGCTATTACTTAATTTCGTCGCCTTCTTTAATTTCATCAGAGGCATGGACCAAAATTTTATCAGCCACCTTCAGGTCGCCAAAAACTTCTGTTGAATCGGTACCTGCCAACCCTTCTTTTATATTTACCAATACCGCTTTACCATCCCGCACAGCGATCACATATTCGTGCTCGGTTGAGCGGATGATTGAGTTATTAGGCACCAACAATGATTTAGCGCCCGATAGCATCGGTATATTCACCTCGGCATACATACCGGGCTTTAGCTGCCCGTTTTTATTCAGCACATCTATTTCAATGGCCTCCTGCTGCATACTGCCCAATGCGTTTGCCGAACGGCTTATTTTAGCGGTTTGTACCTGCCCCGGCATAGCATTAAAAGTGAAGGTTACCGGCTGCGTAAGGTCAACCTTATCTACATAATCTTCGGGGATGGCTACTGTTAGGCGCATTTTATTAATATCCTGGATAATGAGCATGGGCTGATCTGTTGTTTTACCGGGTGCAACCAACGCGCCGGGCGAAACGTTACGCTGTACGATCATGCCATCAAACGGGGCATAGATGCGCAGGTAACCCTGCATGGTTCGCACCGCGTCAACATTTGAGTTTTCTGATTGCGCCATTGCCTGGTCGGCCTTCATTTTGGCGCTGGCATTGTCCAGTTCCAATGGCGATACAGAACCGGGCTCTTTAGCGGCTTCTTTTAAACGACTGTATTTTTCTTTGCTGGCTTCGGCATTTTCGCGGGCCTGCAAATAACGCGAATTGGCGGCCTGTAACTGTGATTCCATTTCGGGTGCTTCAAGTACGACCAATAGCTGCCCTTTTTTTACAATGGAGCCGCGGTCAACAAATAGCTGCTTTACAAACCCGTTAACTTTAGGGAACAGGTTAACTTCGTTAAAAGGGACCAGTTGCCCCGGCAGGCGCGCTGAGCTTGATAGCGCTTTTTCTGTAACTGTACCAAACTGGTATTTACTGGTGCTTTGTTTGGTTGCCGGGGTCATATCAACCGGTTTTTGATTGCCCGAACATGCGGCAAATAAACCGGTTATTGCGATTAATATACAATATTTAAATTTCATTTCTGTGGATATTTAAAGTGGTGGTTTCTGTTGATTCTATTGGCATTAATGAGGGGTCGTCGTAAGTGGTTTTACCTTGTACCCATGCAAATACCATTGGTAGTATAAATAAAGCGACAAGCGTTGATGCAAATAACCCGCCTATAACCGCGCGGCCAAGTGGCGCGGTTTGTTCGCCGGCCTCGCCCATGCCCGAGGCCATAGGTATCATACCGGCTATCATTGCCAGGCTGGTCATCAGGATGGGCCGCAAACGGATGGATGCGCTGGTTATAGCCGCTTTTGTAGAGTCTTTATACTCTAACCGTAGTTTTTCGGCATTGGTAACGATCAGGATGGCATTTGCTACCGATACACCTGTTGACATGATCATCCCCATATACGATTGAAGATTGAGCGTTGAGCCGGTTAAAAGCAGCGCCACTATCGAGCCTAATATTACCGCCGGAATGGTTGACAACACCGTAAGCGATACTTTAAAAGATTGATAATTGGCGGCCAGTAATAAAAATATTACCAGAACGGCAAATGCTAACCCACTTTGCAAGCTGTTTAACGTATCTGTTAACAGGCTCGACATGCCTTCTATAGTGGCAATTAAACCTTTTGGCGGTGCGCCAACTGATTTTACCGCTTTTTGCACTGCAGTTGTGGCTGTGCCCAGGTCTGTTTTATAGATGTTGGCACTTACGGTAATAAAACGCCTTGGCCCGGTGCGGTCATATTCGCCGGGGGTATAGTCTGTTTTAAAGGTAGCCACATCGCCGAGCGTTGGACTGCTTTGCCCTTTTACCAATGGAATTTCTTTTAACTCATCCATGGTGTTCATCACATACTCGGGTATTTGTACCTGTACCTGGTAGGTATAAGCGTTTTTATTATCGAGCCATAGATTCTTCTCGGTAAACCGGCTGGACGAGGTACTGGCTGTTACCGACCGTGAAATATCCTTAATGTTTAACCCCAATTGTGAAACCTTTAACCTATCGAGGGTTATGGATACAACAGGGAACTTTAAGGGCTGGTCTATCTGCACATCGCGCAGGTATGGGATTTGCTGCAGTTTTGCTAAAACCTTATCGGCATAGGTTTCTATCTGCTGCATGTTTTTGCCCGCTACCTGTACTTCAATAGGCGTTGATGCGCCCTGGCTCATGATCTTTTCGGTCATGTCAATAGGCTCAAAGCTGATCTGCATTTCAGGTAGTTCATAAGCGATGTTTTTACGCAGGGCATCCTTCAGCTCGTCCATATTAACCTTATAATCCTCATCAAGGTTAACCTGTAAAACAGCCTCGTGCGTGCCGGTATTAAAAACATAAAGGTTACTGCTGCCAAAGCTGCTGGGCACTAAACCAATATAGCCCGAGCTGATCTTTACATGATGATCAACCGTTTTATCTATAATATGTAAAACCTGTTTAAATTTATCTTCGGTGCGCTCCAGCCGGGTTCCTTGTGGTTCTTTGATGCGGATCTGGAACTGGCCGTTATTTAGCTTGGGCATCATATCCTTACCAATAACAACAAACCCAACGCCTGCGAGCACAATAACCACAACCAAATAAATTGGAACGAGCAGCTTTTTACGCGGCATTAAACGGGTTATCACTTTGATAAACCACGACTTCACCTTTTCGAAAAAATTGTTTTGTTCGGGATGCTCTACTTCTTCCTGCCGGTGCCTGTTCACCTGTTCTTCTTCCTGTTTATCTAATGATTCGCCGGCATGGGCATGTACTTTATCATGATGGTATGTTTGGTAACGTTCAGCCTTTATCATCCAGTTGCTTAGGATAGGCACCAACGTTTGAGCCAAAACATACGATACGATCATGGTTAAGCCAATAGCCATTGATAGCGGTAAAAACATAGCCTTCGGAACACCATTCATTAAAAATGAGGGTGCAAAAACCGCCAGGATACAAAGCAATATGAGCAGCAACGGGAACGATATTTCTTCGCAGGCATCATAAATGGCCAATCGTTTGGATTTACCCATTTCGAGGTGCTGGTGTATATTTTCGATGGTTACCGTTGCCTGATCCACGAGGATACCTATTGCCAGGGCCAGCCCGCTCAGCGTCATGATGTTGATGGTTTGCCCAAACAGGCTCAGCAACAATACACCTATGAGTATGGATACCGGGATGGTAATTACAACGATCAAACTGCTGCGCCAATCGCTCAAAAATAACAGCACCATTAATCCGGTCAATAGCGCGCCGAGGCCACCCTCAGTCATTAGGCTTTTAACAGCATTTACCACAAATATGGACTGGTCAAACTCGTATGATATCTTGATATCGTCGGGCAGCAGGTTCTGCATTTCGGGCAGCTTGCTTTTCAGGTCCTGCACCACTGTCCAGGTGGAGGCGTCGGCGGTTTTAACTACCGGGATATATACCGAGCGCTTGCCATTGATGAGGGCGTAATCAACCGTTACATCGGCGGCATCACTGATCCTGGCTATATCTTTAACGTAGATAGGCACACCGCCTTTGGTTAATACCGGTATATTGCCAAAATTATCCGCGTTTTGAATGAGCGAGTTCATGGTGGTTAAATACATGGTATTGCCAAGCCGGAGGTTACCCGAGGGCGACATCACATTGAATTTCGACAAGGCATCAACCACCTCATCGGGTGTTAAATTAAAGCTGCGCAGCTTATTGGGGTCAACGCTTAAAATGATTGAACGGGCGTTCGATCCAAATGGCGGCGGTGCAGACAGCCCGGGGATAGTGGCAAACATGGGCCGGATACGGGTAGCCGCCATATCATAAATATCCTTTAAACTTTCGGATTTACTATCCAGTACCAGCTCGCCAACAGGCAGTGACGACGCGTCAAAGCGTACCACTTGCGGGGGCAAAGCGCCCGGCGGAAAAAAGCTTTGGGCCCGGTTAACCTGCAAGGCCACCTGTGCCGATGCTTCGGCCATGTTGGTGCTTTCGTAAAACGAGAGTTTGATGAGCGTTAAACCCTGTATATTTTTACTGCTGATATTTTTTATCCCGTTAACATACAAAAACTGATCCTGCAAACGGGTGGAGAAAAAGCCTTCCATTTGCTGGGCAGACATGCCCCCGTACGATTCAATAACATATATAGTAGGCAGGTTTAACTGCGGAAAAATATCTATCGGTATTTTTATTGCACTGAGCACTGCAAATATTAAAAGGCTCATGGTAATTACAATTACCGTGATGGGCCTTTTGAGTGCGGATGTGACCATTGACATAATAACTTAATTTAAAAGGTTTAAAATAGTGTTCACCTGGTTCTCGGTAATGGCTTTTTGGAACAGCGCGTTAGCGTAATCATACTTGGCCTGCATATAATCGGTTTCGGCGCGGTATAATATGTTAAGGGCGGCGTCAAGTTCCACAATATCGGTTAAGCCGTTCCGGTACAGGGATAGCTTTTGCCGGTAGCCGTCATTGGCTGCTTTAAGTTGTTTGGGTATCTCCTTTAGCCTGTCTAAAGCAGTTGCCATTTCAACATCGGCCTGGTTGGCGTTGATAGAAAGCAATTGCTGTTGTTCCTGAAGCTTTTTGTAAGCATAATCGGTACTTGCCTTTTGGGTGCTTAGTTTTAGCTGGCGACGGCGTATATCAAACAGGTTATAGGATATGCCTACCCCAACCAAATAATTGCCCCGCTGAAAACCATAGCCTGTTGACAAGCTGTTGTATTGATTATTGGCGTCAACGCTCGACCCACGGCCCCAGGCAGCAGCCTCCAGCATTATTTTAGGGTTATATAGCTTCTTTACCAGGTCTTCCCTTTGCAGGCTATTTTGATATTCGGAACGGTAAAAGTTAATGAGCGGATGGTTGGCCGTATCGGGCGGGAACAAATAAGCGGATGGCTTATTGATCAGCGTCATCTCCACCGAGGTATCAGGCACTATTGACTGGTAGGGGATACCGCTAACAGCAGATAGTTGTAATTGCACCTGCATTAGCTGGTTGTTTAGCTCGATATAGTTTAACCGGGCTTTTGAAAGCTCAGCTTCGGCAATGCTGGTATCCACACCGGCAAGTACGCCGCTTTTTGCAAGCGACTCGATAGAACGCCGTATCTCCTGGTTGCGCTGAATGTTGCGGAATTGTATCTGAACAAAATCCTGCAAGCGGAGCAGCCGTAAATAATTATCAATGGTATAAGCCTCCAACTGGTATTTTGATTGGGCAAATTGCTTTTGCTCCACATTTACATCTGCGTTGGCTACTTTATTTTGAGCGCCATATTTGCCAAAGTTGTAAACCTCCCAGTCTAAGGCGGCTATGCCCAAATTATCTGAAAGCGCGGTACTAACGCTTGTGGTATGGATACCGCCCGAACTTGACGGGATAACCCCGAAGCCAAAATATGGGCCAACGGTATTATTGGCGCTGCCAACATCGGCCTGGTAATTTAGCTTCAGATCGGGCAGCCAGTTGCTGCGCACTTCCGCGGCTTGCGCTTTACGGATAAGTATAGCGGCCGAATCTGTTATTAGTATAGGCGCTTTATTATCAACTGTATTTAAAAGTTGTTTTAAGGTAACGCGGTTTGGCGATTGCTGCGCGTTAGCAACTATCCCCGCAAAAAGGAATAGCGTTAGGCACAGGCATCTTTTAAAACTTAACATTGGTTTATTTGAATTAATTAAATAATATAAAATTAATATAAAACAGGCAGTAAAACACTGGCCGTTAAAAGATTACCGCGGATGGCGGTTAATACAGGAAGATCAAATTAAAAACTGGCCGGTAAGCAGGTTTAACGGCTGCGGCACTAAGTTTAAATGTATGCCGCGCAAAAAGCGAGCGGTGATATCTCTAACAGGATTAAAGATAAATGGGAATAATATAGATAGAAGGAAAGAGAAGCGTAAAAACAAGCTGGATACCGGTTGCGACAATTGCTTTTGAATAGCGCTCATGGTTGAGCGGCTATCTTCAATTTTGCGTTTGCTAAAAACTTTTACGAAAATATTTGTCCTGACAGGGGATTTGAGATGCCCGGAAAGGCTAAAACCCACAAAAGGTTTTGCTACAAAAACCAGTACGGCAAAATAAAAAACAAGCTTAACTGCTTTAACCCGAGGCATTTTAACGTCTATTTAACAAGCGAACAACGTATATAAACATTTATTGTTGTTTTTGTTTGCGGTGCAAATCTAATGCATTTTATATTAATCTGCTTAAATTAAATCGCTTAACAACAAAGCATAGTTTTAGTAAATTTGTATATATTGAGTAAATATTATTTAAAAGGTTTAATCAATAACAGTTTATGAAGTTATCTTATATATTATTTGTTTGGCTGTTGTCAGCTACAAGCGGCTTTGCACAAATTGCATTTTCTGCTCAGGCAACAAATTGGAATGACCATATTGATAATGTATCAAGAAGCCAAATTAAGTTACTTGATGATAAAGTAATTGAGTCTTTTTATGAGGGAAATGGACAGAAACTAACTTCAATGTTTTCTGATAGATTAAAGTCAATTGCCGGAAACAAAATAGATGATCTGATAAAAATGATACATCCCGTTGTAACCACAAAGGAATATTCATTGCTTGACGAATATTTAACGAAAAGCCCAACGGTAGGAGGAACAACGAGTGTTTTTAAAGGCGTTTCGGGTGACGAAGATTACAAAGTGAACTTTGAGATTATGGTAAAACAAACCTATGTATCGTTGATTATATATAAAACCCCGCTTAAAGACCTTTTGTTTACTTGTATTTATGGCAAATATGATGATGGGTGGAAGATAAATATTCTTCGCGCTGGCGTATATAAAATTTTAGACAAAAGCGCCTTTGATTTTTTTAAAAAAGCTAAAAAAATTTACGAAAGCGGCAACTTGATAGATGCATGGAATAACTTATGTATGGCTAAACAAACAGCGGTACCGGCCGAAAATTATTTTGTTTATTTTAAATTACCTGAAATGGAAAGTTTTGGCAATAAAGTTGATGCCGAAATGAGGGATAAGTTTCCCATACCAATGACCATAAGAGAAGTAAAAACCTTACCGCAAATATTGAATGAAGAACAAGTAATTATTAATGAAGGGATGTTCCCATCAGTTAGTTATTTAACCAAAATAGACTTAAAAGATGTAAAGTCTTTGACAGCCGAAAACGAAGAAATTAAGAAACGAATAGGTTTGATTTTCCCAGGCATTGATAAAAACAAAAAGTATGTGTTTTTTAAGGCGTTTAATGAAATACCCAATGGTAAAACACCTGTAGAACACTATGGATTTATGTTAAAGATTCCACAATAATTTAGGAATAGGCCATTGCCATTTTAGATTAATCATGAAAAAACCCCCAGGGATATATAAACAGATAAAGCGCACTGTTTTCCTAGTATTATGCGGCCTGTTATTCAATAGCGCCTTATTTGCACAGGCGTTAAAAGTAGCTGTCGCGGCCAATCTGCAATCAGTTATCCTGGTATTACAAAAGGACTTCAAACAAAAAACGGGCGTAGAAATTGAGCCTATTGTGGGTTCATCGGGCAATTTGGTGGTGCAGATGCATAACGGCGCCCCTTTTGATGTTTTTTTATCGGCCGATATGAGCTTCCCTAAAAAGCTATATGATGACGGCCTTACTTTAAACACACCGGTAGTTTATGCCTGGGGGAGTTTAATTATTTGCAGTACACAGGACCTGGGTTTTGAAAACTGGGAGCGGATATTAATGACCGCACGCATCAAAAAAATAGCCATCGCCAACCCAACCATAGCGCCATACGGACTGGCGGCAGAAGAAGCCTTGCAACATAAAGGCATTTACACCGATATAAAAAACAAGCTGGTTACCGGCGAAAGCATATCGCAGGTAAATACTTATATCACTACAGGCGTTGTTGAGGTTGGATTTACCACACAATCGTTAGTTAATGACCCGGCCAATAAAATTAAAATGTACTGGAAAGCTATCAACCCTAAACTTTACTCGCCCATTGAGCAGGGAATGGTGGTGTTAAAAAGCACTGCGAATAAGCTGAACGCAGAAAAATTTTATAAATACATACAAAGTGCGGATGCTAAAAAGATATTAACGGAGTATGGTTACCATGTACAATAAGCAATAGCATGGACCTGTCACCCATTTGGCTTACTTTAAAATTGGCGGCAATAACAACACTGTTATTGCTCATCATTGGCCTACCCGTTGCCTGGTGGCTATCAAAAGGGCGGTCAATAATAAAAACTATTATTGAGGCCATTATTACTATGCCGCTGGTGTTGCCGCCATCGGTATTGGGTTTTTATTTGCTGCTGGCATTTAGTCCTCAGCGGGGTGTTGGCAAATGGTTGCAGGACACCTTTGATGTGCGGTTTGTTTTCTCTTTCCAGGGGTTGGTGTTGGCATCGTTTATTTACAGCATGCCGTTTATGATAGGCCCTATCAAATCGGCATTGCAACAACTGCCGGCCTCACTTGCGCAGGCATCATATACATTAGGGAAATCAAAGCGCGAAACGTTTATCAGGGTACTGCTGCCCAATATAAAGCCATCATTATTTACCGCGATGGTGCTCACCTTCGCGCATACACTGGGCGAGTTTGGCGTGGTGCTAATGATAGGCGGCAATATCCCCAACGTTACCCGGGTGGCTTCCATAGCCGTGTATGACTCGGTAGAGCGGATGGATTATGCGGCTGCCAATACCTATTCGGTCATATTACTTTCCATTACATTTATTATGGTGATAACAGTATTTATATTTAACAAATACCAGGCTAAAAGTCCGTTGGAATGATCAGCATCAATATAGAAAAAAGCCTGAAAGCCTACCAGGGCAAGCGGATACTTAAAGTTGACCGGAAATTCACTACGGGGAGTATAACCCAAATTTACGGGCCTTCCGGCTCGGGCAAAACTACCTTTTTGAAAATTATTGCCGGGTTGATAACGCCGGAAAAGGGCAGTATTGTGGTTGACGGGACTGTTTGGGTTGACCCCTTAACTAACATCAACCTGCCGCCACAAAAGCGCGTGGTTGGTTTTGTTTTCCAGGATTACGCCTTGTTTCCGCACATGACCGTTCAACAGCATTTAGCATACGCCACAGATGATGCCGAATGGATAAAAAGGTTATTAGCTATCGGCAAGTTAGAAACACTTACCCAACATAAGCCCGAACATTTATCGGGCGGGCAGCAACAGCGGTTGGCCATTTTAAGGGCATTGACCATAAAACCCAATTTGCTATTAATGGACGAGCCGTTTTCGGCATTAGACCCCGAAATGAAAGCGATTTTGATAGCAGAGTTAAAAGCATTGTTTGCGGAAATGGGTACAACGGTTTTAATTGTGAGCCATAACCCGGTGGAGCTGGAGGGGTTGGTTGATGGGGAATTTGCAATTGTCTGAACCATGATGCGTAGGATTAAAAGATTAGCTTGATTTTCTTGCATCATGGCAATCCTTAAATCCTACGCATCATGGTTCAGACAGCCTTTTTATCATTCAAATGACACTACTTCCTGCCGATTTAGTAATTTTGTACTTATATTATGACAATTACTAAAGAACAAGTTTTACAAGCCCTGGGCAATGTGGAAGAACCCGACCTGAAAAAGGACCTGGTTACTTTAAACATGATACAGGATGTTCATATTGAGGGCAATAACCTTAGTTTTTCGGTTATCCTTACTACACCTGCTTGTCCGTTAAAAGCATTGATCGAAAATGCCTGCCGTAATGCTATCAGTTATTTTATCAGCAAAGATGTGCAGGTAACTATCAATATGACATCAAGGGTTACTTCGCAAAAAAACACCGGCGTGCCGGGGGTTAAAAATATTATAGCGGTAGCATCAGGTAAAGGTGGTGTTGGCAAATCAACCGTATCGGTAAATTTGGCGCTCGGCCTTGCCAAAACCGGGGCGAAAGTGGGTTTGATAGACGCGGATATTTACGGGCCGTCTATTCCAATTATGTTTGGACTGGAAGGCGCACGGCCAAAAGCCAGCCAGGTTGACGGCAAAACACGCATTGAGCCGATAGAGAAATATGGCATTAAGCTATTATCCATAGGCTTTTTTACTGACCCTAACCAGCCGGTGCCGTGGCGCGGGCCAATGGTATCAACAGCGGTAAAACAACTGTTTAATGATGCCGATTGGGGCGAACTGGATTATTTAATTGTTGACCTACCGCCCGGAACAGGTGATATACATATTACGGTAACGCAATCCTTCCCGGTAACCGGGGCGGTAATTGTTACCACGCCGCAAAATGTGGCATTGGCCGATGCTAAAAAGGGGATTGGTATGTTTATGATGAATGCCATTAACGTACCCATATTGGGCATAGTTGAAAACATGTCGTACTTTACTCCTGCCGAACTGCCCGAAAACAAATATTACATATTTGGACAAGGCGGCGGTAAAAAGCTGGCCGAGCAGTTAGAGGTGCCATTTTTAGGCGAAATACCCTTGATAAAAGGCATAAGCGACTCGGGCGATGCAGGCACGCCCATTGTATTAAATGAACAGGAGGGTATGGCAACGGCATTTATGGCCATGGCGCGCAGCGTAGCCCAACAGGTGGCTATTTGCAATGCAGCTGCGGCTGAAGCCGCGGTGAGTAGTTGATTGGGAGGGCGGTTGATTAAGTTAAAAAATAGTTTTATTGCAAGCCCTAACCTAATCAACTTAATCCATCCTAATAAACCACTCACTAAATATCACAAATAATTAATAACTTTACTTTATAATTTAGTTAAAATGAGTTTATTAGAGCAGGTGGAAGCAGCGTTAGATACCATACGTCCGTATCTGGAAACAGATGGCGGTAATGTTTCGGTAGAGGAGATCACCCCTGACAATATAGTTAGATTAAAGTTGCTTGGCTCATGCGGGTCATGCCCTATGAGTATCATGACCTTAAAAGCAGGTATTGAGCAGGCCATACAAAAGGCGGTTCCTGAAATTAAAGGTATCGAAGCGATAAACCTAACGGATATTGATGATCCAAACGCCGTACTCCCCGAAAATTTGAGATAGTGTTAAGTATTGTTAAATTATAGGCAGCATTGCGCCAATAGTGTACTTTTGTTAAAAAACTATTTTATTTAAACCGCGCTACAGCAGCTGGTTAGCCACATGAAACATATAATAGGCATATTGTTTTTATTAATTACCGCAACAGCTTTCGCGCAAAAGCAGGAAGGCGCTATTGTACAATTTTCGGGCATTGTTCATAATGCCGATAGCACAGGGGTAATCATACCTTATGTAAGTATTATCAATTCATCCTACCGTAAGGATAAGGATGTTAATTTATCAAATTACGAGGGTTATTTTTCGTTTGTTGCCCATGAGCGCGATACCATAAAATTTAGCTGTGTTGGTTATACATCTGTAACGGTAGTTATCCCGTCAAACATCAGCAAAAAGAGCTACATACTACAGGTAATGCTTAAACCCAGGATAATTAATCTGCCCGTTTTCCGCGTTTTCCCCTGGGCCACTACAGAGGAGTTCACGAAAGATTTTTTGACGATGAAAATAGCGGATGATGACCTGGAAATAGCCCGCAAAAACCTGAATTTATCATCCATTTTAAGTTTGGAGCGTACTATGCCACGAGATGGTTCTGAAAGCCTGAACGCCCAGGACATGCATAACAGTGTAGTAAACTCGCACTCGATAACTAACCCGCTGTTGAACCCTTTTGCCTGGGGCGCTTTGATCAAACAGATAAGCGACGGGGATAAGAGCCGGGCAAACGATAGTTATTAGCGGCCTTTTTTTGCTGCCGGGAACTTCATTTTATAATCAACATCCACAATTCCTTTCGAAATATCGGTTAGCTTTTTTTCTAACAGCCGTTTGCGAAGTGGTGGCAGCTTGTCTGTAAACAGTTTGCCTTCTATATGGTCGTACTCATGTTGTATAACCCGCGCGGCCAATCCCGAAAATGATTCTTCATGATGTTTCCAGTTTTCATCATAGTAAGAAATTTTAATGGTCGATTTTCGGTAAACATCTTCCCTTATATCGGGTATGCTAAGGCAGCCTTCGTTAAACGCCCATTCTTCGCCGGTTTCTTCTAATATGCAGGCATTTATAAACGCTTTTTTAAAGTCGGTTAATGTGGCGTCCTCGTCATCAAACGGGGTGCAGTCAATAACAAACAACCGCATGGATAAACCCACCTGCGGGGCCGCCAAACCCACGCCGCGGGCCGCGTACATGGTTTCGTACATATTGGCTATCAGCTCTTTTATATGCGGGTATTCATCCGGTTCAATTGACGGAGACTTTCTTCTTAAAACCGGGTCTCCGTAGGCGATTATAGGATATTTCATTATGCAAAAATACAGGTTTATTGTTTAGGCTCAAATAGTAACGTTATCATCCTTTTATCATCAAATATTTCATTGCTTATCCCTAATAACTGTTCGGCAGTTACGGCATTTATTTTGGCGAATATTTGTTCGAGGGTGTCAACGTAATTAAAGTCGAGCAAACTTTTTGCCATTGATATGATAAGGCTCATCCTGTTTTCTTCGGCCAGGGCTATCTGCCCTATAAACTTTTGCTTGGTTTGGTGCAGCTGCAGGGTGCCTAATTTATTATCGCGCAGCTTTTTTAATTCTTTATGAACCAGGCGGGCAGCCTTATCAGCCTTTTCGCTATCGGTACCAAAATATATCGAAAACATGCCCGTATCAGTTAACGGCACATAGCTCGATTCGATGGTATAAGCTATGCCATGCTTTTCGCGGATCTCCAGGTTTAACCGGCTGCTCATGCCCCCGGCTCCCAATAAATTATTCAGCAGCAACAAGCCATTTTTATGCGGATGCAATGACGGGTAGGCCTGGTTGCCAATAATACAATGCGTTTGCGAAATAGGTTTGGTGATAATGTGTTTGCCAAAGCCGTTTGCGGCAGGTATTAACCTGGTTTTTGTTGCGTAATTTGCGGCTATAGGGGCAAAATACTTATCGGCCAGCTTTATTGTTTTTTTCAGGTCGTAATCGCCAAATACCGCGAATATCATTTCGGACGTATTGTAATTGGCGGCGATGAATTGCCTGATGTCGGTTGGGTTTAATTTGGCAACCGTTTCGGGCGTGCCCAATGTATTTTTGCCGATGGGATGGCCCTCAAACAACAACCCTTCAAAATCATCCTGTATGGCTTCTTCGGGCTGGTCGAGGTAGGAGGCTATCTCGTCTAATATCACCCCGCGTTCCTTTTCCATTTCATCTTCGGGGAAAGTGGAGTGGAACAGGATGTCTTCAAACAGGTCGATAGTGCGCTCTAAATGTTGTTTTAACAGCGAAGCGTGAATGCACGTATATTCTTTAGTGGTATAAGCGTTGAGGTCGGCGCCCACCATTTCCAGCCGGTTTAATATCTGGTTGGTGCCGCGCCTTTCGGTTTCTTTAAATAATAAATGCTCAATAAAGTGGGCCAGGCCATCCTGGTTTTCGGCCTCATCGCGCGAGCCGGCATTAACCACAAAGCAGCAATGCGTTATGGGCGACGGAGTATATTTGAACATTATCCTGATACCGTTGGATAAGGTATAGAGCTGGTAGTCTGTCATAAACGGCAAAGATAGTGTTATCTATAGGAGAAATATCAACTTGAGTGAGTTGCACTATAAATTGTACTCCAAATTACAAACGCGGCAATCAAAAGAGCAATGATTAGTGGAATCCAAATAGGCTTTGCTCTATAAAATGTTGTATTTCCAATAAAACGGTTCCAAAAGAAATAATCTATACAGAAACCGGAAACAAATCCACACAAATAATAGTATGAGCCGCCTATATTTACATAACCTGAACCGATAACTTGTATTGTGGTAAATACCACACCAAACAACAGTACCCACACCATACCGCTTCTGTTATTTACTTTAATACAATTAATAGCCATCATTATTGACCCATACAGCGCTCCGAACAAAACGGTAAATGTATATAACGCAAGTCTCGAATAGAGGACGGGTGCTTGCGGATCTTCAACCAAATTATATTTATATTGGCTGTTAAAACGACTTAACGAACGACTGCCTCCAATAGCAGCATTATCCCGTTGCGCCTTTATATCCTGGTTAATAACCGTTATTTCTTCATCAGAAAAAACATGCCCGCGGCGTTTCAATTCGGCAACGGTTGCCTCTGTTGTTTCTGGAAGATACTTTTGCCTGTTTTCGATGCGGTCTTTTAATTCTTCGTCTGATAATCGAGAAGCTATATCGGTAAACCTGAATTCCATTGTGATAAGATTAGTAAGCTAAAATACTAATTTACGGCAATCAAATTTACGGCAATCAAACTATTTAATTTATTCCCTTATATTAGGCACATGAAAATAGCCGACCTGGAATTTACCCCCCTGATACCCTACGCCACTATTGAAAAACGAACCAAAGAAATAGCGATAGGACTAAATGCCGAATATGCCGGTAAAACCCCCATTTTTGTTGGCGTGCTAAACGGCTGTTTCATTTTTATGGCCGACCTGATGAAAGAAATAACCGTGCCCTGCGAAATGGCTTTTACCAAGTTATCATCCTATCATGGTGGGTTAACCAGCAGCCGAATTATTAAAGATGATTATGATCTCAGCGTAAATATTGAAGGCCGCCATGTAATATTGGTTGAGGATATTGTAGATACCGGTAATACGTTGAATTACCTGATAGCAAAACTTGAAGTGCGCAGGCCGGCATCGCTCAGCGTATGTGCCCTGCTGCTAAAACCCGCCGCATTGGAGCATCAAATAGATGAACTAAAACACGTAGCCTTTGAAATTGAAAACAAGTTTGTGGTTGGCTATGGCCTGGATTATAAACAGATGGGAAGGAATTTGAGGGATATTTATGAGTTGGTGGTTTAAGAGGCTAATAAACCCCCTGTTGTTTGTGAGGACACAAACAACGGAGGAGAAATGAGGTAAGAGGCGGATTTGAACCGCCGTGAAAGGTTTTGCAGACCCCCGCCTAACCACTCGACCATCTTACCGGGTATTAATTATTAGGCTGCTATCAATTGATAAACAGCTGCCAATTTTTCGGCAACGTAGTCTATCTCCTGTAGCGTATTAAATTTGCTGAAAGAAAAACGGATGGTATCTCTACCCAGATCACCGCCCAATGCTTTTAACACATGCGAAGATGACCCACTGGAACAGGCACTACCACCCGAAACAGAAATTTGCTGTTCGTCCAAACATCGCAGCAGGTCAATCCCTGTAGATGGAATATTAACGCTTAAAACAGTATAAAGGCTATTATCTGCCTTCGCCGAGTTTCCATTAAAGCGTACACCCGGCAATGACGCGGTTAAACGAGCTATCATTTGGCTTTTTAAACTCTGGATGTATTGGCGGTGCCCATCCAAATGTTCAAAGGCTATTTGCAGCGCTTTGGTTAAGCCAATTATGCCTGGTATATTTTCGGTGCCCGCCCGTCGTTTTGCTTCCTGCCCGCCGCCATGTATCAGCTGCGTTAAACCAACGCCTTTGCGGCAATACAGAAAACCAATGCCTTTTGGCCCGTGAAATTTATGTGCCGATGCAGCCAGGAAATGAACTTTTAGTTTTGTAAGGTCGTGCCGGTAATGGCCAATGGTTTGTACGGTATCGGTATGGAAAAGCGCGTTATATTTTTCGCAAATTTCGCCTATCTGTTCAATATCATTCAGGTTGCCTATCTCATTATTGGCGTGCATTACCGAAACCAGGCTGCGGGGACTGATAGCCAACAGGTATTCTAAATGGCCGAGGTCAAGGCTGCCGGTTTTATCGTGCGCTATATAGCTGATCTTAATATCGCCGCTGTTTTGCAATGCTGTTAAAGTATGCAATACGGCGTGATGCTCAAATGCGGTAGTGATAACATGCTTTATACCCCCGTTTTTAACCGCCGAAAGTATGGCCATATTATCGGCCTCGGTACCACCCGAGGTAAATATGATCTCTTCGGGCAGGGCATTTAACAAACCGGCAATGGTTGCCCGGCAGTTTTCAATAGCCGCCTTTGCTTCGCGCCCATGCTGGTGGTGCGATGAAGGATTGCCAAAGTGGTTCAATAAATAGGGAGTCATTGCTTCAAATACTTCTTTATCAAGCGGTGTGGTTGCTGCGTTGTCGAGGTAAACTTTCATTGTATGTGTTTTTTAATAAGTTAATTCGTATTCCTATTAACTTATACCAGAAAGCGCCACAGAAACGGCAACTTTAAACAAGCTATATAAAAGCTTGCCTTCTTATCTTTCTCCTTTTGCAGGAGCAGGAATTAGCACCTTTTATCAACGCAAATTGATACAGGTTGCCAAGACGTCATAGGGCCATTCCCTCGGTCTTTCTGGATAAGTAAAAAAGAACAATTGTTAATTCGAAACAAATGTATATTAAATATATGGAATTAGTAGTATATAATTGAAAATTTATTTTTCCTTCTTTTTTAAAGTAGCTCTTTATGGCCTATCCGGTGGTTTTATCCGCAATTAATAAACGCCTCGTACAGTTTATTGATCTCAATAGGTTTACGCAGGAAACCCATAAACCGGTGCTGATATTCGTCCTGGGCTTCGGCAGTAACATCGGCTGTTAGCGCAAAAATTGGGGTCTTAATATTGGGGTTGCCTGTTTGGAGTATATGCCCGGTTGCCTCGTAGCCGTCCATTTCGGGCATATGGATATCCATTAAAATATAATCAAAGGTTTTCAGTTTTGATTTTTCAACGGCTTCTATGCCATTTTTGGCATGTTCGGCTACCATTTTCCAGTTTAAAAGCAGCTTGCCTATCACCATGGCGTTGATCATATTATCCTCGGCCAATAAAACGGTTTTGCCGTGCAGGTGATCTGAGTTTTTAGATACCGTCAGTATTGGTTTGCCGGAAATTTTAAGGCCCAGGTCAAAATAAAAAACCGAACCTTTGCCAACTATGCTTTTTAGCCTTATTGCGCTCCCATGTAGGGACACCAGCTTTTTAACAATAGCCAACCCAAGGCCCGAGCCACCCTCTTTGCGTGTTGTAATTGATTGTACTTGCGAAAAGCTTTCAAATATGCTATCCTGAAAATTTTGATCAATACCTATGCCGGTGTCGCTCACTTCGATACGCAACTGATCGATCTGGTTTTCGCCGGATAACTTTTTTACTGACATATCTATATGCCCGCTTTGCGTAAATTTTACAGCATTAGTTACCAGGTTGCCTAAAATTTGCGCCGTTTTTGTTTCGTCAAGCTCATAGTATCCGGCAACATCATTATCAATACTTAAATAAATGCTTAGTCCTTTTTCATGCGCCAGGTTTTCGTAAGTCTTTTTTATATTTTCGAGCAGCGCCCTAAAATTAGTGGGGCGCATTTCAAGCACGGCTTTACCGGCATCGAGCTTGGTAAAATCAAGAATATCATTAATAATGAGCAATAAATTGTTCGAAGCAAATTTTAACGAGTCTATCAACTGTTGCTCTTGTTTATCCGCTTTTTCGGCCAATAATGAAGCAATAGTTGTAATGGCATTTAACGGCGTTCTAATCTCATGGCTCATGGTTGATAAGAAGTCCTGTTTTATTCTTGCTGACTGCTCTGCCAGGTTCTTTTTTTCGATTATCTCCGCTTTTTCTATCTGTAGTTTCGCCTCTTTTTCAAGCGACTCCATTTGGGTAAGCAGTTCATAGTTCTCAATTACCTTTAGCGTTTGGGTGTTTATTACCGTGTCTTTTTGCTTATGGTATAATTCGAGGTATTTAAGCGCATTAACCGGGTCTTTCTCTAACTTATACACTTCGTAAAACAGAAAATAACATTTGTATTTTATCATCACGATATTATGATCGCTGCTAAATTCTAACCCTCTTTTTATAGCGGATTTGGCTTTACTTAAAAGACCCATTTCTACATATAATTTAGCGATTCTATGATAAGCCATTCCAAGCCCCAGGGTTTCGCCCATTTCCTGGTGAATGTTTATGGCCTTAGTAAGGTCTTCTTCGGCTTCGGAAAATCTTTTTTCAACCAGGTTTATCTTTCCACGCCCGTAAAGGGCAAAGGCTAAACCACGGATGTCGCTGGTTTTCTTTTTAATAGCTATGGCACGTTCAATGAGATCAGAGGCCTTCGCTATATCCCGTCTCTTCAGATAAATGCCCGAAAGCGGGTTATAGGCATTTGATTCGAGGTTAAGGTCGCCTGCTTTTTGGGCAGCAGCTATAGCATCTTCATAGGTTTGAATGGCGTTTTTTTCGTCGCCAAAGTATTGATAAATAGTACCCAGCGACTTATGCGCCCTTGATAAATTATGATAATCGTTAAACTTGCGGTAGGTTGTAATACAGTCAACCAGGTAAACCAACCCTAAATGGTAATTGTCGGTTTTATAATAAATTCCGGCTATATTATATTTCGCGTTGGCAATGCCCCTCTCGTCTTTTAATTCCTCATAATATTTAATGGCTTCTTCAGCCATACGCAGGCAATCGTCATATTTGCCCATGATCATTGAAAAAAGCGAATAGTGGCTGAGGCTTTTGGCTATAAGCGCAGGGCTGCCCAACTTACGGCTTAACGCAAGGGCTTTTTTAGTAAGCTCGATGCTTCGTTTTAAATTGTTGGTACGACAGGTATAGGCCTCATCTAAAAGCGGAATTATCCGGTCAATATTTTCCTTAGGGGCAAGGTTCATATTTAGCTTAAATGAGGGGTATAAAATATAAACTCAAAGGTTAATACGGATTAATATTATCAATAGTTGCTTTTTAGAGGTTAAAGCTATTTAACCCAAACTTAGTCATAAGCATTTAATTAATCAACTATAATCCTGATAATATAAACAGGGCTAAACTACATTGTTACAGTAAATTAAACTGAAGTTGTCCGGCTTCGGTGGTGGCGATATCAGCGTCGGGCTCGCCAATATGATATACCGGCGTTTCTTCAAAACGCGAAGCAACAACGATTTTTACACCATTTGCATGTGTTTGAAATAAATTATGTACCAGTGTAGGGTTATTATTATCCTGCGAAAGGTGTGATAAAAGCAGATGCGTTAAATAAGGTGCTCTATGATTAATAAAAACATCCAACGCCTGCCGGTTTGATAAATGCCCGTTGCCGCCCCGTATGCGGAGTTTTAAATGATAAGGGTACCTGCCGTTTTCTAATAGTTCCTCATCATAATTGGTTTCCAGGAAAGCTGCATGGCATTGCTTAAAATGAGCGATGAGGTTTTCGCAAACAGAGCCAATATCTGTAAATACGCCCACCTTAATATCCCCGCACGCAATTATAAAGCTATGCGGGTGTGCCGCATCATGCAACTTTGGGAACGCGGTAATATGAAGCGTACCAATAACGACCGGCTGATGCGCTAAGAATGGCATAACCAAGCCCTCATCTAAGAACAAACCGCCGCGCTGGTAGGTTAGCGGTGTTATATAAACGGGCAACCGGTGCTTTTTAGCCAATACGGTAACACCACGAATATGATCAGAATGTTCATGCGAAATAAAAATGGCTTTTACTTTATTCATAGATAAACCCAACCGCTTCATCCGGGTTTCGGTTTCGCGGCAGGAGATACCGGCATCAACCAACACCGCTTCACGCTCGTTACCAATATAATAGCAGTTGCCATTGCTTCCGGAGTTTAACGAGGTGATGAATAACGACATGGTTACAAATTAACCTGTTTAAATGGTGATTAGCAAGCCCCCGGCCCCCTCTAAATCTCCCCCGATAGGGGAGACTTTTTTATTTTTCTTAAATACCAGCATTCAGTTCTTCCAAAAACTTCGTTTCAGGTAATTACAGATGTTTATATTTACCACATGGAATTACCAATACTGGATGCTGCCGAACTACGTGTTTTGGGCGCATTAATGGAAAAATGCCGAACAACGCCCGATTATTACCCAATGACCATCAACGGGTTAACCGCCGCCTGCAATCAAAAAACCTCGCGCAAGCCGGTAGTGCAGTATGATGAAGAAACGGTTGTGCTGACTATAAATTCGCTCAAAAAAAAGGGATTGGTATCTACTGCTACCGGTGGTTCGAGCCGTGTGGTAAAGTATAAACATAATTTTGCTATCGTATTCCCGGTTGTGCCTGCCGAAGTTGCCTTGCTTTGCCTGCTAATGCTGCGCGGGCCGCAAACACCGGGCGAGTTAAACACCAATTCGGGCCGGCTATATGAATTTGAGTCGATAGAGGAAGTATTAACCGTATTAGACAAGTTAGCTACCGATGAACCGGCTTATGTAGTACAGTTGCCCAAGCGCCCTGGTCAAAAAGAGGTGAGGTATGCGCATTTATTAGCCGGAACTCCTGATATAAGTGAAGACGATTTTGCAGATGATGCGCCAACCGCCTCACAAAGCGGGTTGGCCGAAAGGGTATCAAAATTAGAACTGGAATTAGCTGAGTTACGCGATGCTTTTGATAAATTAATGAAGGAATTGAGTTAAAAACCGACTTTTTTGCTGTTAGGTCATGAATAGCGCCGAGATTAAAGATACATTATTCAGGGAAGCGGTAGAAGCTATTGATGCCGGTGATATTGATGCGCTGCAAAATCTTGTAGTAACATACCCCAGCCTGGTAACTGAAAGATTGGTCACTAATGAACCGGGGTATTTTCAAGACCCCTACCTGCTTTGGTTTGTTGCCGATAACCCTATCCGTATAGCCAAATTACCGTCCAACATTGTTGATATAGCCCGTGTGCTTATTAATGCGGTTAAACGCGAAGCACCGGAAACAGCCCCCGAACAGCTTACCTACACTTTGGGCTTAGTGGCAACCGGCCGCATCCCCCGCGAATGTGGCGTACAGATTGAATTGATGGACCTGCTTATTGATGCAGGCGCACAGCCCGGCGGTGGTTTAGGTGCATTGGCACATGGCAATGTGGAAGCAGCCAGCCACTTAATAAAAAGGGGTGGCAAACTAACCTTACCTGTAGCCATTTGCCTTAAACGATTGGGTGACATTGATAGGTTATTACCCTTAGCCAATCCCAATGAACGGTTAACAGCACTTACAGCCGCCGCTTTTTATGGAATGGCCGATATGATAGCGCTTTTATTAGCCAACGGGGCCAATCCCAATGGCTATCCCGAAAATGGTGAGGGGTTTCACGCACATGCTACGCCGTTGCACCAGGCGGTATGTTCTGGGTCGTTAAATTCGGTGAAATTATTGGTTGATGCCGGGGCCAGCCTTGCCGCTACGGACAAGATTTTTGATGGTACGCCGCTGGGCTGGGCAACCTATATGCAGACCGAAGAAGGGCATGATGAAGAGGCTAAGAGAAAATTCGCGCTTATTGAAGAATACTTGCGCGAAAAAGAAGTATAAAAGAGAATCAGGCCACTAACTGTACTTCAACCATATCCACCAATGATTTAATATCAAATGGTTTTTGCAGTACATCATTGGGTGCACCTTTCTGTTGCATTGATTCCTCAATATCGTCATTGCCCGAACACATAATAACCGGTAAGTTTTGGGTTGAGCGGTTTAATTTTAACAACTGGCAAATTTCACGGCCATTCATGCCGGGTAATGAGTCGTCCAATATGATCAGATCGGGGTGATTTGTTTTTACATTGTTAAACACCTCATCACCATTATATAAGGCCATAACTTCATAGCCCTTGTTCTCTAATATAAAGGTCATTACCTCTAC